>NZ_JBHVST010000007.1:0-229638 GCF_042885015.1 Streptomyces sp. NPDC058086
GGTCCGGCCCTCGAAGGTCGTGAAAGGCGCGGCGGGCGTCAGCCGACGGCGACACCATGCGAGCGCAGGTACGCGACCGGGTCCACGTCCGAGCCGTAGTTCGGGGTGGTGCGGATCTCGAAGTGCAGATGCGGACCGGTGACGTTGCCGGTCGCGCCGGAGAGGCCGATCTGCTGGCCCTCGGTCACGGTCTGGCCCGCCGAGACCGACAGGGCGGACATGTGGGCGTACTGCGAGTACCGGCCGTCGGCGTGCTGGATGACGACCTGGTTGCCGTACGCGCCGCCCCAGCCGGCCGAGACGACGGTACCGGCGGCGACGGCCTTGATGGTGGTGCCGGTCGGGACCACGAAGTCCACACCGGTGTGGTAGCCGCTGGACCACATGCTGCCCGCGACCTTGTAGCCGGTGCCGATGGTGGCGCCCTCGACCGGCAGGGTGTAACCGGTATTGCCGGTGGCCTGGGTGGCCGCGGCCTGGGTCTTGGGCGCGTCCGCCGCGCTGGACGACTCGGTGGCCGACGACCGCGTGGCCGTCTTGGCGGACGGCTGCGTGGAGGACTTGACCGACGGCTGCGTGGACGACTTGACCGACGGCTTGGTCGACGGCTTGGTGTCGTCGGTCGACGCCGCCTTCTCACCGATCGTGAGCTTCAGGCCGGGGTGGATCAGCGAGGGGTCGCCGCCGATGGCCTGGCGGTTGTCGGAGTAGAGCTTCTGCCAGCCGCCGCTGAGGTGCTGCCGCTCGGCGATCTTGGCGAGCCAGTCGCCGGCCTTCACCGAATAGGTCTTCGTCGAAGCCATGGAAGCCGTTGCGGTCGTTTCCGAAACCCTCGCGGACTTTTTGGAAACCGTCGCGCTGGAAATCGTCGCGGTCTTTTCCGGAGCGGACGAAACCGCAGCTGTCGGCGTCACGGCATGGGCACCGGCGGCCCCCATCAGCGGCAGCGCGAGCGCGGCGCCACCGGTTCCGGCCACGGCGATCGAGCGGGAGAAACGCTGGGACTTGGGGCGGCGGTGCTTACCCTTCGCAGGCATGAAGAATTCCTCTCCGGCGCCTGCGAGGTGAGCTGTCGGGTGCGGGCTGGAGATGCCCGGCCACGCGGCTGCGCGGCTATACCCCTAGCCGTTCCGGAGACCGGAACAGGCGTGGTACCTGTGGGTCCCCCGCTCCTGCCGGATACCGGTGGGTGTGCGGATACCGGGCGGCGGCAGGATTGGGCGTCCGTCCGGATTGAGGGCGAACGTAAGCGAGATGGGTGCGCATCGCCAACCATGTGGCTTTTCTGTGCGCGTGCCTCTCTTGATCCATGCCGGAATTCCGGTCACCCTCCGTGGACAATGATCTCCCCCACCCCTCAATCCGCCCGGAAATTCAGGCGGATTGAGAAAGCGGGACCGCAACGCATCGTCACGAATATGACGCTGCTCACGCACCTCACACCACGGTCCTTTATTCCAGGGCCAGTTGGAATGAAGGCATTAATACGGACAGAACACTCACATGCGACGCAGTCGGATAACTGCCGCATCGAAGTCCCCGCGCAGCCCCGTCCGCAACCCGTGATGCAACAGCACCGCACCCCGGTGCACTTCGCCCGTTTCGCGGCATTCGTACGCGGCGCTCGGATCCAGCCCGCGCAGCCGGAGCGGGGCGACCGGCTCGCCGTGATGCTGGGCCTGGAGCAGGGCGAGGACGACGGTCTCGTCGCCGTGGACGTACTGCACCGCGCTCAGCCCGCCCTCCGGAGGCCGCAGCCGGTAGAGGTCTCCGCGCTGCACGACCGGCCTGATCTCCTTGTAGAGGTCCACCCACTCACGCGCCTCGGCGAGCTCCGCCTCGCTCCAGTCGGCCAGGTCACCGCCGACCCCGAGGACCCCGGCCATGGCGCTCACGAACCGGAAGCGCAGCGAGCTGATCCGCCCGTTGAGCTGCGCGTTCGGACTGTCCGTGACCCAGGCGGCCATGATCCGGGCCGGGTGGATCTGGCTGAAGCCGTGCTGGATGGCGAGCCGGTCGAGCGGGTCGGTGTTGTCGGAGGTCCACACCTGGTCCGTACGCGCCATGACACCGAGGTCGATCCGGCCGCCACCGCCCGAGCAGGACTCGAAGGCGACCCCGGGGTGCTCGGCGCGCAGCCGGTCCAGGAGTCCGTACAGGGCCTCCACGTGCTCGACCCACAGCTTCTGCGGGTACGGCTCACCGGGCCAACCGGCGTCCGTGAAGCAGCGGTTGAAGTCCCACTTCACATAGTCGATCGGGGCGCTCGAGAGCAGACTGTCGAGCTGCTCCCAGAGGTACTCCTGGACGTCCGGGCGGGCGAGGTTGAGTACGAGCTGGTTGCGGAACTCCGTCCTGGTCCGCCCCGGTTGGAACTGCACCCAGTCGGGGTGCGCGCGGTACAGCTCGCTGTCAGGATTGACCATCTCCGGCTCGACCCAGATCCCGAACTGCATGCCGAGCGCGTGCACATCGTCGGCGAGCGGTTTCAGTCCCTGCGGGAAGCGGTCCGGGTTGGGGGCCCAGTCGCCGAGCCCGGCGCGGTCGCTCGTCCGTGCCCCGAACCAGCCGTCGTCGACGACGAACAGTTCGACGCCCATCGCCGCGGCCCGCCGGGCCAGCTCCCGCTGCCGCTCCTCGGAGATGTCGAAGTGGGTGGCCTCCCAGGAGTTGAAGAGCACCGGCCGGTCCTGGTCCGCGTCCGGGATCACGTACGTGCGCTGGTACGCGTGCCACGTCCGGCTCGCCGCGCCGAAGCCGCCGTCGCTCCACAGCCCCGCGAAGACGGGGGTGGTGAACGACTCCCCCGCCTCCAGACGCAACAGTCCGGAGTCGTCGTACCCCGCGCCGCCGGAGATCTGCACGCGCGCGTCGGGGAGTTGGGCCACGCAGATCCGCCACGAGCCCGACCAGCCGAGCGCGCACCCGTAGACCTCGCCGCTCTCCTCACTCGCCCCGCTGTCCAGCGCGACCCACGGCAGGTGCTGGTGCCCGGTGTGCCCGCGGCGGCTGCCGATGACCTTCTCACCGTAGGTGAGGGGGGAGCGCGCGAGCCGGGACTCGGCCGCCCACCGCCCGTGCAGCTGGGAGAGCCGCCAGCCGTCGCGCTCCGGCAGCGTCCAGGTCGCGGAGTCCGCGCGCAGCAGCTCCAGGCAGGGCCCTTCGTTGGCCAGGGTCACCCAGCGCTCGACGACGTCGCCGCGCATCCGGTAGTGCAGGGTGATGCCGAGCCCGTCGTCCGCGAAGCGCAGCCGCAGTTCGTCACCGTCGGCCTCGTGGGCCTCGAAACGCCATTCGGTGCCGCGCCGCTCCTGCGTCCGTACGGACAGCGCCGGACGTACGAAGCGGGGGCCGCCCTCGACGGGATACTCCTCGCGCCCGTCGAGCCGGGACTCGAAGGGCCGGTACGGCGGGCCGGGCAGGGTGGCCAGCGACTCGGCGTCGGCGAGGGTGATCCGTGGCCCCCAGTGGAGGTGGAGCAGTTCGTCGAGGTCGGTCAGCCGCAGCGCGTAGCTGCTGGTCGGACCCGAAAGAAGCCACGTACGACCATCTTCGCCGATTTCGATCATCAAACCCTCACAGATTCGAACAGCCGCGCTCAATCACCAACATCATCAACGGCGTCTCACCCGGGAGGCAACGGCTGTGGACAACTTCATTGCCTGAGGAACCCATGTCGTATCGTCGAAAGCGCGAATCCCGTCGGCGAGCGTCGCCGAGCAGCGCCGGCGGTCCAATGGGAGGAGCCCCCGTGACGCAGCAGGTCCCGTCGACCGAGCCGGAGCTGGCCGGAGTGCGCAACTTCCGAGACGTGGGCGGCCTGCCCACCGTGGACGGCCGGCGGGTGCGCTACGGACGGCTGTTCCGCAGTGGTCATCTCGCGCACGCCACGGAGGAGGACGCCGCCTTCCTCTCCTCCCTCGGGCTGCACACGATCTTCGACTTCCGCAATGCCGCGGACCAGAAGCTGGAGGGGCCGGACGTCGAGCTGCCGGGTGTACGGAACGTGAACCTTCCGCTCACCGACCCTGCCGACGGCGGCGAGTTCTGGAAGATGGTCCGCGACGGCGACGTCGACCAGTTGCGCGGACACCTCGGCGACGGCAAGGCTGCGAACCGGATGATCAATTCCTACCGCACGATCGTCAGGAACCGCACGGCCGAGCACTCGCACGTGCTGCACGCGCTGGCCGAGGACAGCGTGCCCGCGCTGATGCACTGCGCGGCGGGCAAGGACCGCGCGGGCCTCTCCATAGCCGTGACACTCCTCGCCCTCGACGTCGAACGCGAAGCGATCGTGGCCGACTACCTGGAGTCGAACGCGACGCACCGTCGCTACAAGGTGCGCCGCAACGGCTCCTCGGAATCGGCCCGCTCCCCCGAGGTCATGGAGCTGCTCAGCCCTCTGTTCGACGCCCGCGCCGAGTATCTGACCGCGGCCTTCGAGACGATCGAGGAGACCTGGGGCGGCATCGACGTCTACCTGGAGCGGGGGCTGGGGGTCACGCCCGAGCAGCGGGAGCGGCTGCGCGAGCGCCTGCTGGACTGAACCCCGAGGGACTGAGCCCTGGGCTACTGGTTCTGCCCGCCCAGCTCGAACAGCAGATAGATGAAGGCCGCGAAGAGGTGGCCGACGGCGATGTAGATGATGAGGCGTACCCACAGGGCGCGGGGGAACTTCTCGACCATGCGCCGCCCAGTGACGGGGGCGGCCGATTCCGTGGGCTCCGTGGGTTGCGTGTATTCCGTGGATTCCGTCATGACAGCTCTCCCATGGTCGGGTGCCCTGCCGCCGGGCCGAGGCACAGCGCGGCGGTGGGGCTCTGCAGCAGGGTGTGTACGAAGAGGAGTTCGGCCCCCGACTGATCGGCGGCCGCGATACGGTGCGGGGTCAGCGAGTCGAAGTGCGCGCTGTCCCCGGGCGCGAGCACCTGGGCGGTGTCCCCGAGGCGCAGCCGCAGCCGCCCCTGGAGGACGTAGAGCCACTCCTCGCCGGGGTGGACGCGCACGATGTCGCCCTGCGAGCCGTAGGGGACGTGCACCCGCAGGGCCTGCATTCCGCGGCCCGGGGCACCGGCCTGCCAGTAGGTCCAGCCGCCTGCCTTCGTCGGCTCCATGTCGGCGGCCCGGACGATCGCGTCCCGTTCGGCGACCGTCTCGCCCAGCAGTTCGGAGACCGTCGTACCGTAGATACGAGCGAGTGCGAGCAGCATCGGCAGCGAGGGCTGGCGCTGCCCGGTCTCCAGTCGGGAGAGGTGGGCGGCCGAAAGGCCGGCGGCACCGGCCGCGGCCTCCAGGGTCAGCGAGGCTCGGCGACGCAGTGCACGCAGTTGCGGTGCGACGACGGGCAGCGCCTCGGCTGCTGCGGACTCCGGCGGTGTGGCGGCCGCCCCCGACTCGACAGGGCTCATGTCCTCTATTGAGCCGCACCCTTGCCTCTCAGGCAAATCTTTTGCCTGAGAGGCAAAACCATCCGCCCCGGTGAGGGCGGGCCCGTGGTGCGAGCCCGCCCCACCCCTTCGTGCCGCAGGCTAGCGGTTGGCGACCGCCTGCCTGACCAGGGTTTTTCCGAAGTCCCACATCAGACCGCCGCCGCTGTGCGCGTCGTCCATCACGGCGGTGAAGGCCTCCACGAACCGGTCCACGTCCCGTTCGCCGATGATCAGCGGCGGGATCAGCTTGATCACCTCCAGGTGGTCGCCGGAGACCTGGGTGAGGATGCGGTGCCGCTGGAGCAGCGGGACGACGACCATCTGCGCGAACAGACCCTTGCGCGCGGCCTGGAGCATGGTCCAACGACTGCGCAGCTTGAGCGACTTGGGCCGGCCGAACTCGATGCCGATCATCAGACCCCGGCCGCGTACATCGCTCAGCAGCTCGTACTTGTCGATGAGCGCCGCGAGCCGGGACTTGAGCCGTTCTCCCGTGGCCCGGGCGTTCGCGACGGTCTGTTCGTTCTCCATCACGGAGAGCACGGCGAGGCCCGCCGCCATGGCCTGAGCGTTCGAGCCGAAGCTCGCCGAGTGGACGAGGACCCGGTCCATGGACGAGTAGACCTTCTTGAAGATCCAGTCCTTGCCGAGCGTCGCACCGACCGGCACATAGCCGCCGGACAGCGCCTTCGCCACGCACACCAGGTCCGGTTCGACGCCCTCCTCGTGCTGGTAGGCGTAGAAGTCCCCGGTCCGCCCGAGGCCCGTCTGCACCTCGTCCGCGATGAGCAGCGCCTTGTGCCGGTGCAGCAGTTCCTGCGCGGCACGCAGATACCCGGCCGGGGCCTCGTGCACACCCTTGCCCTGGATGGGCTCGACGATCAGCCCGGCGACATCGCCCTTCTTCAGCTCCCGGGCCAGAGCGTCCAGGTCACCGAGCGGAACGGCGGTGTCGGGCAGCAGCGGGGCGAAGCCGTCGCGGAAGCCGTCCTCGCCGTTGACGGACAGCGAGCCGGTGGTCAGCCCGTGGAAGGCGTGGGAGCAGTAGAGGATCCTCGGCCTCCCGGTGGCGTACCGGGCGAACTTGAGCGCGGTCTCCACCGCCTCCGTACCACTGTTGCCGAAGAACACCCGGTCCAGGTGGGGACTGTGGGCGAGCAGCCTCTCGGCGAGGAGCCCGGGCAGCGGCTGGCAGTCGAAGCGGGTGAGGTCGGCGAGCGAGGCGTCCAGGACGTCGTGCAGCGCCTTGCGTACGACGGGGTGGTGGCGGCCCAGACCCATCACCCCGAACCCGGCGAGCATGTCCAGGTAGTCGTTGCCGTCCGCGTCCCAGAAGTGCGCGCCCTCGGCCCGCTCGTACACCTTGTCGAAGCCGATGGTGTGCAGCATGCGCGGGAGCTGGTGGTTCAGGTACTTGGTGTGCAGCTCGTAGCGCTCGGCTCCGCGCTCGGCGAGGAGCGCGCCGAGGTCGAACTCCCCCTTCTCCGCAGGGTCGTTCATTCCTGTTTCTCCTTGGACAACTCTTCCTCGGACGGCGCGTCCTTCGACAGCGCGTCCTTGACGGCCAGACCGGCGCTGATCCGCCCGGCGATCTCGACGGGCGTGAGACCTATGTCGGCCAGCACCTCCCCGCGCTTGGCGTGCGCGAGGAACTGCTCCGGGATGCCGAAGCGCCGTACGGGCACGTCGACCTCGGCGTCCCCGAGCGCCAGCGCGACCGCGGCGCCGACGCCGGACGCCCGGCTGTTGTCCTCGACGACCGCGACGAGCCGGTGCTCGGCGGCGAGGCCGGGCAGCGCCGGGTCGACGGGCTTGACCCAGCGCGGATCGACGACCGTGCACCCGACGCCACGGGCCTCCAGCAGGTCGGCCGCCTGGAGGCAGACCGGCGCCATCACGCCGACGGCGACCAGGAGGACCTGCGGGGTGTCGTCGGAGCGGTACAGGACGTCGAGTCCGCCCAGGTGGTCGACCGCCGGGATCGCGGGGCCCACCGACTCCTTCGGGAAGCGGATCAGCGTCGGCGCGTCGTCGACGGCGACCGCCTCCCGCAGCTGGGCCCGCAGCTGGTCGGCGTCGCGCGGCGCGGCGATCCTCAGGCCCGGCACGACCTGCAGGATCGACATGTCCCACATGCCGTTGTGCGAGGCCCCGTCGACGCCGGTGACCCCCGCCCGGTCCAGCACGAAGGTCACTCCGCAGCGGTGCAGCGCGACGTCCATGAGGAGCTGGTCGAAGGCCCGGTTGAGGAAGGTCGCGTAGACGGCGACGACCGGGTGGAGACCGCCGGTGGCGAGCCCGGCCGCCGACACCGTGGCGTGCTGTTCGGCGATCCCTACGTCCCACACCCGGTCGGGGAACCGCTCGGCGAACTTCCCGAGCCCCACCGGGTGCAGCATGGCCGCCGTGATCGCCACGACGTCGTCCCGCTCCTCGCCGATCCGGAGGATCTCGTCCCCGAACACCGAGGTCCAGGACGGGCCGCCCGAGGGCGCGAGCGGCTCGCACGTCAGCGGGTCCATCACACCGACCGTGTGGAAGTGGTCCTCCTCGTGCGCGAGCGCGGGCTCGTAACCGCGCCCCTTCTCGGTCAGGCAGTGCACCAGCACCGGTCCGTGGAAACGTTTCGCGCGGCGCAGCGCGGACTCCACGGCCCCGACATCGTGCCCGTCGATCGGCCCGACGTACTTGAGCCCCAGGTCCTCGAACATGCCCTGCGGCGCGAAGGCGTCCTTGAACCCCTTCTTCGCACCGTGCAGCGACTCGTAGAGGGTGTGTCCGACGACGGGGGTGCGCAGCAGTACGTCCTTGCCCCAGGCGAGGACCTTCTCGTAACTGTCGGTCGTCCGCAGGGTCGCGAGGTGGTTGGCGAGGCCACCTATGGTCGGCGCGTATGAGCGTTCGTTGTCGTTGACGACGATGATCAGCGGGCGGTCCTTGGCTGCGGCGATGTTGTTCAGCGCCTCCCACGCCATGCCGCCGGTCAGCGCGCCGTCGCCGATGACCGCGACGACATGTCCCTTCTCGCCCTGCACCTGGCGGGCCTTGGCGAGCCCGTCCGCCCAGCCGAGCGCCGTGGAGGCGTGGCTGTTCTCGATGATGTCGTGCTCGGACTCCTCCCGCGAGGGATAGCCGGACAGGCCACCCTTGCCGCGCAGCTTGGAGAAGTCCTGGCGTCCCGTCAGCAGCTTGTGTACGTAGCTCTGGTGGCCGGTGTCCCACAGGATGCGGTCGACGGGTGACTCGAAGACCCGGTGGAGCGCGATGGACAGTTCCACCACCCCCAGATTGGGTCCGAGGTGACCGCCGGTCCTGGCGACCGCGTGCACCAGGAACTCCCTGATCTCATCCGCCAGTTCACCGACGTCCGCCTCGGACAGCGCCTTCAGGTCGCGTGGTCCCCGGATGCTCTCCAGAATCGTCACGCTCGGGCCCCCTCTCGGTCCGTGCTGATCAGCTCACGGTGACGGCGGGTTCGCCGGAGGCGACGCCGTCCTTCTCCATCTGCTCGGCGATCTTCATCGCTTCCTCGATGAGGGTCTCGACGATCTTCGACTCGGGCACGGTCTTGATGACCTCGCCCTTGACGAAGATCTGCCCTTTGCCGTTGCCGGAGGCGACCCCCAGGTCCGCCTCCCGCGCCTCGCCGGGGCCGTTGACGACGCAGCCCATGACCGCGACGCGCAACGGGACCTCCATCCCCTCCAGACCGGCCGTGACCTCGTCGGCCAGCTTGTAGACATCGACCTGGGCGCGTCCGCAGGACGGACACGAGACGATCTCCAGGCGGCGCTGCTTCAGGTTCAGCGACTCCAGGATCTGCAGGCCGACCTTGACCTCCTCCGCGGGCGGGGCGCTCAGGGAGACCCGGATGGTGTCCCCGATGCCCTCGCTGAGCAGCGCCCCGAAGGCGACGGCGGACTTGATCGTGCCCTGGAACGCCGGACCGGCCTCCGTCACACCGAGGTGCAGCGGGTAGTCGCACTGGGCGGCGAGCTGCCGGTAGGCGTTGACCATCACCACCGGGTCGTTGTGCTTCACCGAGATCTTGATGTCCCGGAACCCGTGCTCCTCGAAGAGAGACGCCTCCCACAACGCCGACTCGACCAGTGCCTCGGGCGTCGCCTTGCCGTACTTCTGCAGCAGCCGCCGGTCGAGCGACCCGGCGTTGACCCCGATCCGGATCGGGGTCCCGGCGTCCGAGGCGGCCCGCGCGATCTCGCGGACCTTGTCGTCGAACTGCTTGATGTTGCCCGGGTTCACCCGCACCGCCGCACAGCCCGCGTCGATGGCCGCGAACACGTACTTGGGCTGGAAGTGGATGTCCGCGATCACCGGGATCTGGGACTTGCGGGCGATGGTCGCGAGGGCGTCCGCGTCGTCCTGCGTGGGGCAGGCGACGCGCACGATCTGGCAGCCGGACGCGGTGAGTTCCGCGATCTGCTGCAGGGTGGCACCGATGTCCGACGTACGCGTCGTCGTCATCGACTGCACCGAAACGGGTGCTCCGCCCCCGACCGCCACCGCTCCGACCTGGATCCGCCGCGACACACGGCGTTCGGCGATCGGTCGGACCGGCACCTCGGGGAGGCCCAAGGAAACGGCGGTCATGTCGTCACCCGCGGCTTTCCGTGAAGGTCTCGCGGGCGGCGCGCAGCGACTCCTTGAGGGAGCCCATCGTGGCGAGGACGGCGGTCGGCTCGTAGCCGCAGTGCGCCATGCAGTTCGCGCACCGCTCGTCCTTGCCGCGCCCGTAGGAGTCCCAGTCGGTTTCCTCCAGGAGCTGCTTGTACGTCTGCACGTACCCGTCGCTCATCAGGTAGCAGGGCCGCTGCCAGCCGAAGAGCGAGTAGCTGGGGATCGCCCACGCGGTGCACGGGAAGTCGACCTTGCCTTCCAGGAAGTCCAGGAAGAGCGGGCTCTGGTTGAGCCGCCAGCGGCGGCGGTTGCCGCCCGAGAAAGCCTTCTTGAACAGCTCCCGGGTCTGCTGGACGCCGAGGAAGTGCTCCTGGTCGGGTGCCTTCTCGTAGGCGTAGGCGGGCGAGAGCATCATCTCGTCCACCTTCAGGTCGTCGTTGAGGAAGTTGAGGACCTCGATGACGGTCTGCGGGGTGTCGGTGTTGAAGAAGGTCGAGTTGGTGGTGACCCGGAAGCCGCGCCGCTTGGCCTCCTTTATGGCCGCGACCGCCTCGTCGAAGGTGCCCTCCTTGGCCACCGACTCGTCGTGCCGCTCGCGCAGTCCGTCGATGTGCACGGCCCAGGCGAAATACGGCGAGGGCTTGAACTTGTCCATCTTCTTGCGCATCAACAGCGCGTTCGTGCACAGGAAGACGAATTTCTTCTTGGCCACCAACTGCCGCACGATCTCGTCGATCTGCGGGTGCATCAGCGGCTCGCCGCCGGCGATGGAGACCATCGGCGCGCCGGATTCGAGGACCGCTCCCACGGCTTGGGCAACGGGCATGCGCTGCTTGAGCACCCCCGCCGGGTGCTGGATCTTGCCGCAGCCCTCGCATTTGAGGTTGCAGGCGAAGAGGGGTTCCAACTCGACCAGCAGCGCGAACTTGTCCCGCTTCCTGAGCTTCTGTTCAAACAGGTACGCAGCGACCTTCATGGACTGCCGAAGCGGCATGGCCATCTGGCTCACCTCCGGGGGAGCAACAAAGAACGGTGCCATTCAAAGAAAGCGGGAAGGACGGCACGAAGAACACGGAAAGCTGATATTCCACCGCGTACTGTGCCGATTCGGACGAGTTCATGTTCTGGAGCGTCCACGACCACCCGTACGGCCGCAACCGGGCGTACGCCCGCGCGCACGGCGCTGTGGAGCGTTGCCGCGGATTCCATGTCGACCGCGATCGCGCCGGTCGCGAGCAGCTCCGACCGCTCGTGACCTCGGACGACGTGATCGGAGCCGGTGAGTGGCCCGGTGTGGACGGTGCGCCCGGGCACGGTGCGCACGAGTTCCTTGACGAGCAGTTCGGTGCCCACGCACGGGGTGCTGCCGCGTGGGTCCCGGGTCTCCTCGGCGACCACCAGATCACCGGGGTGCATGCCCGGGGCGAGCCCCGCGCAGAAGCCCGTGGCCAGGACGGCGGCCTCACTCAGCGCCGGGTCGGCCAGGACCCGGGTGAGCGAGCGTTCGGCTGCCTTGGGACCCATGCCGGTGCGCAGCACGGTGACGGGCCCGTCGGCCCCGGTACGGTCGCCGCTGCGCAGGGCGAGGTGCTCGATGCCGAGCGCGCAGGCGATCAGCAGCGGGGCCGGATCGGGCTTCGTGCTCATCAACCCCCCTTGACCTCGGCGAGCGACTCGCCATGAACGAAGCTCGGTTCGCCGTGGACATAGCGGCCGAGCGCGGTGAGCGGGAAGACCTGCCGGTAGAGGTGGTAGTTGATCGAGAAGTCCCACGGGAATCCGGTGCCGGTGAAGTACGGCTCGTCCCAGGAGCCGTCCGCCAGCTGGGTCTCCGCGAGCCAGGCGATCCCGCGTTCCACCGCCTTGGCGTCCCGCTCCCCCGCGGCCAGCAGGGCGAGCAGCGCCCAGCCGGTCTGGGAGGCGGTCGAGGCGCCGCGTCCGCTCCACTCGGCGACCTCGTGGTAGGAGCGCAGGTCCTCGCCCCAGCCGCCGTCGTCGTTCTGGACGGTTTCCAGCCAGGCGACGGCCCGGCGGATCGCCGGATGCGATGCGGGCAGTCCGGCGGCCACGAGCGCCGGGAGCACCGACCCCGTTCCGTAGACGTAGTTGACGCCCCAGCGGCCGAACCACGAGCCGTCCGGCTCCTGGTGGGCGAGCAGCCACTCGATGCCCCGGCGGGTGCGCGGGTCGTGCGAGAGCCCCTCGACCGCGAGCATCTCCACCACATGGGCGGTGACGTCGGCGGACGGCGGGTCGATGACCTCCCCGAAGTCGCAGAACGGGAGCCGGTTGGGGAAGGCGCTGGTGTTGTCGACGTCGAAGGCGCCCCAGCCGCCGTCCTTGGACTGCATACCGAGGTTCCAGCGCAGCCCGCGCCCGATGGCGTGCTCGACGCGTTCCGGGTCGTGGTGGCGGACGCGGCGCAGCGCGAGGGCGACCTCGGCGGTGTCGTCGATGTCGGGGTAGTTGTCGTTGTGGAATTCGAAGGCCCAACCCCCGGGCGGAAGGTGGGGCCGCTTCACCGCCCAGTCCCCGGGCCGCACGATCTCCTCACCGAGCATCCAGTCCGCGGCCTTCACCAGCTGCGGATGGTCGGCGGGCAGGCCCGCGTCGGCGAGCGCGATGGTGGCGAGGCAGGTGTCCCAGACCGGCGACTGACAGGCCTCGATCATCCGGGCCCCGTCCTCGCGCCACACGGCGAACCGGTCGAGCGACGCCAACCCCTCACGCATCACGGGGTGTTGGAGGTCGTAGCCGAGCAGGTGCAGCGCGATGACCGAGTACACCGCGGGTGGCTGGATGCCGCCCCAGCAGCCGTCGTTCTCCTGCCGTTCGATGATCCAGCGCGCCGCCGTGTTCATCGCGGCCCGGCGCAGCCGACGTGGGACGACCTTGCGGTACTGGTGCAGGGCCTTGTCGAGACGCTGGAAGATCCCGTCCCAACTCGCCACGGGGGCGAGGGGTTCGACCGGGTTGGGGTCGCGGGCGTCGGTGTGCAGCTCGTCGAGCGGGAACGGCGCGGGTCGCACCGGGCGCTTCGCCGAGACGATGGTCAGCGGCACGATCGTCTGCCGCGCCCAGCAGCCGAAGTCGTAGATGTTGAGCGGCATCCACTTCGGGAAGTAGATGAGTTCCGGCGGGAGTTCGGGCAGGTCGTCCCACTTCCACCAGCCGAACAGGGCGAGCCAGATCCGGGTGAAGACGCGGGCCGAGGCGATGCCGCCCCGCTCGCGGATCCAGGCGGCCGCCCTCGCCATGTGCGGCTCGTCCGGGCCGTCCCCGGCCAGCCGCAGGGCGACGTACGCCTCGATGGTGGCGGAGAGTTCGCCTGGGCCGCCGTAGAAGGTGGCCCAGGTGCCGTCCTCACGCTGCTCGCCGCGGATGAACAGTCCGGCGGCACGTGTGGTCGTCTCGTCGCGGATTCCCAGGAACTGACGGAGGAGCAGGTCCTCGGCGTCCATCGTGACGTTCGTCTCGAGGTCGCCCTTCCACCAGCCCTCCGCGTCCTGCCGTGAGAGCAGGAAATCGGTGGCGCGCTGTATGGCGTGCGTGGCGACGTCTCGGGTCTCGACTGCCCCGGCCGCCACGGGAGTCGTCTCTGGGTGGATTTCGCTGGCCGCGGCAGCGCGGGGCGGCAGTGCCCCGGTGCTTCCGTCGGTCGTCGCTGTCATGGCTTCCCCTTCGTGCAGTGGTACGTCTCTGCTGGGTCCGCCGTCGGCCGGTGCGCCTGTCTCATGGGGGTCCCACCCTGCTCGAACGGAGCTGAGAGCTTGGGGGAGGCACCGGCCGGCGACTACGCGAGGTTTATTCGACCGATAGTGATCATCTCTTCCGTACGACGACGAAGTCGGCGAGCGCCACGAGCTGGGCCCGCACCTGGTCGGGCATCTCCACGGCGTCCAGGGCTTCGATGGCGATGGTGTGCTGGCGGCGCGCCTCCTGGGCGGTCCACTCGCGGCCGCCCGCCTCCTCGATGAGCGCGGCGCGCACGGCGAACTCCTCCTCGGAGAAGTTCTCGAAGTCGCTGGCCTTGGCGTCCTCGGCGAGCAGTTCGCCGAGCCGCTCGGAGGCGGGCCCGCCCGCGGCGAGCGCGGCCACGACCGGCAGGGACTTCTTGCGCTGGCGCAGATCGCTCCAGGTCTGCTTGCCGGTGGCCTCCGGGTCGCCCCAGATGCCGAGGAGGTCGTCGACGGCCTGGAAGGCCAGGCCGAGGTGGTAGCCGTACTTCTCCAGCGTGTCAGCGGTACGGTCGTCCGCGCCGCCGAGGACCGCGCCGATGGAGCAGGCGCAGGCGAGCAGGGCGCCCGTCTTGTTGCCCTCCATCTCCAGGCACTCCTCGACGCTGACGCGGTCGCGGTGCTCGTAGGAGATGTCCTGCGCCTGACCGTCGATGAGGGCGCGGGTCGCGCTGGTCAGCCGGCGGGTGGCGCGGCCGGCCTCGACGGTGCCGAGTTCGAGGAGGATCTCGTTGGCCAGCGCGAACAGGGCGTCGCCGACGAGGATCGCCTGGGCGGGGCCGTGCACCTTCCAGACGGTGTCGCGGTGGCGGCGCTGTTCGTCGCCGTCCATCAGGTCGTCGTGCAGCAGCGAGAAGTTGTGCACCAGCTCGACCGCGACCGCGCCGGGCACGCCGACCTCGGGGGCGGCACCGGCGGCCTGCGCGGAGAGCACGGCCAGCGCGGGGCGCACGGCCTTGCCGCCGTCGCCGTCCGCGGGGTTGCCCTGGGCGTCGATCCAGCCGAAGTGATAGGCGGCGACGGTGTCCATGGGCGACGCCAGGCGGTCGACGGCCGCCTTCAGCACCGGTGTGGCCAGGGTCCGGCCGCGCTCCAGGAGCGCGGTCACGTCCACCGCGTCGGCAGCCTTGTCGGCCGGGGGCACAGTGGGCACAGTCTCTCCTCTTGTTGCGGTACCGGGGGTGCGGGGGTCTGCCGCGCGCTCGTCGAGCATCAGGCCGCCTCCTCGAACGCGAGGAGGTGGTCGCGGGGCCGGCCCAGGGCGCCCAGTGCGGCTCGCGCCGCACCGACACCGCTGCGGACCGCACTCTCCATGGTCGCGGGCCACCCGGTGGCGGTCCACGCGCCGGCCAGATACAGGCCGGGGGCTCTGGTGCGGACGCCGGGCCGCAGCCGCCCGACGCCTGGGGTGGGGGCGAACGTCGCGGTGCGCTCCCTGGTCACGAAGAAGTCCTTCACCTCCGCGCCGCGCGCGGCGGGCAGCAGCCGCTCCAGCTCCGGCAGATAGCGCTCACGCAGGACGGCGACGGGTTCGTCGATCTCGTCCTGGGCGGCCGACTGCGACAGGGCGAGGTACTGCCCTTCCCGCAGCCCGGACGCGTCGGTGCGGTCGAAGACCCACTGCACCGGGGAGCCGAGGGCGGCGAAGAACGGTCGCGCGAGCACCTTCCGGTCGTAGACGACATGGACGTTGAGGATCGGCGCGGTGCCGATCTCCAGCAGCCGTTCGGGGGCGTCGAGCGCTCCCTCGGGCAGCAGATCGTGGGCCTCGCGCTGGGGTACGGCGAGGACGACGGTGTCGGCGTCGAGCGTCTCGCCGGGAACCTGAACGCTCCAACGCCCGTTCTCGTTATGGAAGATGGAGGTGACGCGTGTACGGACTTCGGTACGCACGCCCGCGGAGTCGAGCGCCTTGCGGGCCAGAGTGTCGTGCAGTTCGCCCAGCGGGACGCGGGCCCAGCCGATGTCAGCCGCGCCCGGGTCGGACAGCAGACCGGTCTTGAACACCATCGCGGCGAGCCCGAGCGAGGAGTCGCCGGCCACCGCGTTGAGGGTGGCGACCCCCACCAGGTCCCACAGTGCCTCGACGGCACGCTTCGACTGACCGTGTTCGGCGAGCCATTGGCCGAAGTTCTGGTCGTCGAGGGCCGGATCGTCGAGATCGAGCGCTTTGAGCGCCAGTGCGGCACGGCCGACCTTGGCGCGCTCGGCGAGCGACAGATGCTGATACGTCGCCAGGCTGCGCGCGAGATGCAGAGGTACGGGCAGCGCGCTGCGGCCGATTCTGCCGAGCCGCCGCCCGGGTTTCGCCTCGGCGTCGAGAACGGGCACGTCGAGACGATCCTGCAGGGGCGCGAGCGAGGCCCCGTCGATGCGGTCGAGGAGCCAGCGGTAGGCGGTGCAGCAGCGCAGATACACGTGCTGTCCGTTGTCCACGGTGAGTTCGCCGCGCTGGAAGGAGAAGGCGAGCCCGCCGAGCCGCGGCCGGCCTTCGAGCAGGGTGACACGCACCCCGGCGTCGGCCAGCGCGAGCGCGGCGGTGATTCCCGCCAGCCCGCCGCCGACCACGACGGCGGCAGCCGCCCCTTCCGGGCGGCCCGAAGTCCCCGTGGGCTGCGTGTCCTCGCTCATCGTGCACCCTCCCCAGCGGCCGTGCCGCGGTGATTGAACGGTGCACGGCAGGCCATCGCAGTCAGGGACGCCACCCGGTGCCGGAGGGTTGCGTGCCGCTTTTCGCCGTTGGAATCACCTTGGCCCATATTGTCCATCAGGTACGCCTCCTGACGGTACGCCGCGAGACATGCCGGGCGTCCAGACCGGAGAGGCCGCGCACGGCGACGTACGCCTTCTCGCGCCCCGGCAGCGAGACACGGCCGCGCAGCACGGCCTCCGGCTCGCGCTCGATGCGGTCGAGGAGCCGCCGGTAGATGCCGGCCATGGCCGCGACACAGGCGCCGCTGCGCCGGTCGAGCATGGGCAGCAGCCGGTAGCCCTCGGCGAAAAGGGTGCGGGCCCGTCGCACCTCGAAGTGGACGAGGCCCGCGAAGTCGGAGCCCTCGGGCGGGGTCGGGCCGTTGAACCCGGCCGAGCAGCCGAACTTCGCGAGGTCGTCGGCGGGCAGATAGGTGCGCCCGCTCGCGGCGTCCTCCCGTACGTCCCGCAGGATGTTGGTGAGCTGGAGCGCGAGCCCGAGCGTGTCCGCATACTCCGGCGCGCGCTCGGCGCCGCGCGCCCCCGGTTCCGTACCGAACACGCCGAGCGAGAGCCGCCCGATCGCCCCGGCCACGCACCGGCAGTACACCTTCAGGTCGTCCCAGGTCTCGTACGTCTCACCGCGTACGTCCATCAGGACGCCGTCGATGAGTTCGTCGAGGCCGCCCAGCGGCACCGGGAAGTACGCGGCGGTGTGACTGAGGGCGACCGCGACCGGGTCGGTGTCGTCCTCGTCGACCCGGCCCTCGCGGACCCGGGCGAGCTGCGCCCGGGTGTCCTCGAGCCGCGCCGCCTTCACATCCGGTGCCAGCTCGCCGTCGCCGATGTCGTCGACACGCCGTGAGAACGCGTAGAGCGCCGACATCGCACGACGCTTGGGCGTCGGCAGAAGTCTGATGCCATAGGCGAAATTACGAGCCTGCTGACCGGTCACTGCCTCGCAGTAGCTGTAAGCGGCGAGTACCGGTGCGGACACGTGTTGTTCCGACTCCACGGTCCGGATCACCCCTCTCCTCGCAGAGTCACTCCCACCTCGCGCAGCAACTGGAGCTTGCCGGGCTTGGGCGGGCCGGGAAGTACGTCGTATTCAGCGGCGGCGATCGCACGGATCGCCGCCCTTCCCCCTGCCACGAACCCCGCGAGCAGCAGCTTCAACCTGCCGTGGACGCTACCCACGAGGGGGGTGCCTTCATTCAGGAGGTGGAGCGCGCGTTCTGCTTCGTATGCAACCAGCGCGCGCACCGAGGCGCCTGCTGTGGCCATGGCGAGATCCGCCTCCTGGACATGGAAGCGCTTCATGTCCTCGGCCGGCAGGTAGATGCGGTCGCGGCCGAGGTCCTCGGCGACGTCCTGGAGGTGCTCGACGATCTGCAGCGCGGTGCACACCGCGTCCGAGCGGCGAATCCGCTCGGGCGTGGAGGTGCCGGTGACGGACAGCACCAGGCGGCCGACGGGGTTGGCGGACAGCTCGCAGTAGGCCACGAGGTCGTCATAGGTCTCGTACCGCTTGATCAGCTGGTCCTGGCGGTTTGCCGCGATCAGCCCGAGGAAGGGTTCGGGGGTGAGGTCCGCGCGGCGGACCGTGGGCTGCAGGCGGCGCAGCAGCGGGTGGCGCGGCGTCGAATCGAACACGCGGCGCAGGTCGGCCTCGAAGGCGTCCAGGAGTACGAGACGGTCCTCGGCCTCTTCGGGCGACACGCCGAGCAGCCTGGCGTCCGCGCCGCCCGGGGCGAGGTCGCCGTCACCGATGTCGTCGACGAGGCGGGCGAAGCCGTAGACGGCCATCAGGTCGTCGCGCCAGGCCTGGGGCAGGAAGAAGGGAGCCACGGGGAAGTTCTCGCCCGCGGCCTTGTCGAGCGTTCCGCGCTCCGTCTCACCAGTGCGCGCCGTACCGGCTTGGGTCACCGCTCGCCGCCCGGCGCGGGGACGGCACACGCGTCGCGGAGCTGGAGAGTTTCCGTAGCCATTGCCGTCACATCTCCCGTTCTACACTGCCGACCCAATAGTGCCCATTTCGGACACGCCGCCCGGGACTCCGCGCGGCGCGCCGGTGCCGGGTGTCGCGCAGTATCGCCCCACTTGCCGCGATTCAGCACCGGTACAGCTTACGTTGTACAACGCAGCGAGGTTCGTCGGGGTGTCCCGCACATCACAACAACACACCGATTGGTGTCAAGATTCCTAAGGCCAGCAGGAGTTGGCGTTTCCTTTGCAGACGCAGGGCCCCGCCGAATCGTTGCGGCGGGGCCCTGGGTATTGCGGGCGTTGCGGGCTACTTGCCCGTGAACTTCTCGTACTCCTTGAGGACCTCTTCGGTCGGACCGTCCATCCGCAGCTCACCGCGCTCCAGCCAGAGCACGCGGTCGCAGGTGTCGCGGATCGACTTGTTGTTGTGGCTGACCAGAAACACCGTGCCCGCGCTCTTGCGCAGCTCACGGATCCGCTCCTCGGAGCGCCTCTGGAAGGAACGGTCTCCGGTGGCGAGGGCCTCGTCGATCATGAGGACGTCATGGTCCTTGGCGGCCGCGATGGAGAAGCGCAGCCGCGCCGCCATGCCGGAGGAGTAGGTACGCATCGGCAGGGTGATGAAGTCGCCCTTCTCGTTGATGCCCGAGAAGTCGACGATCTCCTGGTAGCGCTCCCTGATCTGCTCGCGGGACATTCCCATCGCGAGCCCGCCCAATATGACGTTGCGTTCGCCCGTGAGGTCGTTCATCAGGGCCGCGTTCACGCCGAGCAGCGAGGGCTGGCCGTCGGTGTAGACCTTGCCCTTCTCGGCGGGCAGCAGACCGGCGATGGCGCGCAGGAGCGTGGACTTGCCGGAGCCGTTGGAGCCGATCAGGCCGATGGCCTCGCCGCGGTAGGCCGTGAAGGAGACGCCCTTGACGGCGTGCACCTTGCGTACGCCCCGCTCCTCGCCGCGCTTGATGATGCGGCTGAGAGCGGCGGTGGCGCTGCCCTTGCCGGTCTTGGCGCCGTTCACGCGGTAGACGATGTGCAGCTCGTCCGCGATGACGGTCGGGATGTGGGATGTCTGCTCAGCCACGGCCGTACCTCTCTTCCGCCTTCCAGAAGTACACGAACCCGCCGGCGGCGACGACCACGGCCCAGAAGGTGGCGATGGCCCACACATGGGGCGGCAGGTGGGAGGCGCCGTAGCCGTCGATGAGGGCGAAGCGCATCAGGTCCATGTAGATCGCGGCCGGGTTCACCTGGAGCGCGCGGATGAACCACTCGGGCCGTCCGACGAGCATGTTGCTGATGGAGAACATGACGCCCGAGGTGTACATCCAGGTGCGCAGGATGAACGGCATCAGCTGGGCGAGGTCCGGCGTCTTGGCGCCCAGGCGCGCCACGATCAGCGCGAGGCCGGTGTTGAAGAGGAACTGCAGCACCAGCACCGGGACGATCAGCAGCCAGGACAGACCTGGCGCGCTGCCGAAACCGATCACCACGACGAACAGCACGATCATCGAGAACAGCAGCTGCTGGAGCTGCTGGAGCGCGAAGGAGATGGGCAGCGAGGCGCGCGGGAAGTGCAGCGCGCGCACCAGCCCCAGGTTGCCCGAGATCGCGCGGACGCCCGCCATGATCGAGCTCTGCGTGAAGGTGAAGACGAAGACACCGGTCACCAGGAACGGGATGTAGGTGTCGTGCGACATGCCCCGGCTGGCCTTGAGGATCACGCCGAAGATGAAGTAGTACACGGCCGCGTTCAGCAGCGGCGTCGCCACCTGCCACAGCTGGCCGAGCTTGGCCTGGCTGTACTGCGCGGTGAGTTTCGCCTGCGAGAAGGCAAGGATGAAGTGCCGCCGCCCCCACAGCTGACGCACGTACTCGACGAGTCCGGGCCGGGCGCCGCTGACCGCGAGCCCGTACTTGGCGGCCAGGTCGGCCGCGGAGAGCCCGTCATCGGGGGACGGACGGTCGCTCACCGCGACAGTTCCGTCATGCGTTGTCTCACTCACAAATGGAAACTTTCGTCTTCATGATGTGCACGGCCTGGTGGGGCAGGGGCTGGGGGCACGGGACCGGAGTACGGCGAACGTGCTCCCGGGAACGAGCTTGTCAGATCGCGTGGCCGCTTGTCAGATGACAGGAGGACGACCGAGGCGGGTCAGCCGCCACACGGTACGCCACTTCATGGGACGCCGGGGCCCGCAGGAACTGGTCCAGCCCTCCTTGAAACCGCCGAACCACGCCTTCAGGGCAGGTCCCGAGGGACGGCGGGCCAGGGTCAGGAGCATCCAGACGCCGAGGTAGACGGGGACGAGCGGCGCGGGAAGGTTTCGGCGCGCGAGCCAGACGCGGTTGCGGGCCACCATGCGGTGGTAGACCGCGTGCCGAGACGGGGCGGTCGTGGGGTGGTACAGCACCATGTCGGACCGGTAGTCGATCATCCAGCCCGCGTCGAGAGCCCGCCATGCCAGGTCGGTTTCCTCATGGGCGTAGAAGAACTCGTCCGGAAGTCCGCCGACCTCGGCGAAGACCTTCGTACGGACCGCGTTGGCGCCGCCGAGGAAGGTGGTCACGCGCGAGGAGCGCATCGGGTCGGAGGCGCGCAGCCGCGGTACGTGGCGGCGCTGGGTCTCCTTGGTCTCGGGGTCCGCGATCCGGAAGCTGATGATGCCGAGCTCCGGGTCGGCCTCGAAGGCCAGGCGGCACAGCTCGGCGGTGTCGTGGGTGGCGAGGAAGCCGTCGTCGTCGAGAAAGAGCAGGACGTCGACGTCCGTGCCACCGGGGCCGAAGGCCTCGATGCCCACGTTGCGACCGCCGGGTATGCCGAGGTTCTCGGGCAGCTCGACGGTGCGCACGCCGTCGGGGACGTCCGGGACGGGCGAGCCGTTGCCGACCACGACCACCTCGACCCGGTCGCCGTCCTGCTTGGCGACGGAGTCCAGCAGGGCTCGGAGTTCGTCGGGGCGGTTGCCCATGGTGATGATGACCGCGCCGACCTTCATCGCCGTACTCACTTCAGCCTGCTGGAGGCGAGGATGGAGACGAGGTGCAGCACGGTCTGGAGGATGGCGATGCCGGCCAGGACCGCGACGCCGAGGCGGGTGAAGAACAGGTCCCCGCGCACCGAGTCCACGATGGCCAGCACCAGGATCAGCAGCGATGCCTCGATCCCGAGGACCAGCCGGTGGAACTTCAGCGCGGCGGCGGCCTTGCGGGCCAGCGCCATACCGGACGAGCGCGGCTCGGACGCCGACTCCTTGACCGGCGGCAGCCCGCCCTGGTGGCGGGCGACGCCGACGAGGTCGGTCTCGGCCTTGATCAGGATCGCGCCGAGGGCCGCCAGGGTGCCGAGGAAGGCCCAGAGCCAGTCGATCCGCCCGGAACCCCAGGGATCGGCGGCGCGCAGGCCGAAGCCGACGAGTACCGCGGCGTCGGTCAGATAGGCACCGACCCGGTCCAGGTAGACCCCGCCGAGCGAGAACTGCTTCTTCCAGCGCGCTATCTCACCGTCGACGCAGTCGAGCAGCAGATAGAGCTGGACCATGATCACGCCGAGCACGGCGCCCGGGATCCCCGGCACCAGCAAGGCCGGGGCAGCGAGCACGCCGCAGACAGTCATCAGGTACGTGAGCTGGTTGGGCGTGATCCTGGTGTTCACCAGGTAGCGGTCGCAGCGCAGCGAGATCTCTCGCATGTAGAGGCGTCCCGCCCAATGCTCACCGCTGCGCCGGTCCTTCACCCCTGCGGGATGAACGACGGGGCGGAGTTCAGCTACTGATGGCCTTGGCATAGTCGGAGTAGATGTCCTTGATCTGGTTGGGTTTCAGGTCGAGGTGTTCGAGGATCGTGTAGCGGCCCGGCCGGGTCTGTGGAGCGAACTCCACGGCCTGCACGAACTCGTCCACGGTGAACCCGATCTCCTCGGGCAGTACCGGCAGCCCGTGCCGGTGCAGCACCTCGGCCATGTACGCCGACTCCTCGTGCGCCCCCCGCAGGTACATCGCGAAGGCGGCGCCCAGACCGCACTGCTCGCCGTGGCTCGCCGCGCGCTTGGGGAAGAGGAGGTCGAAGGCGTGGTTGATCTCGTGGCAGGAGCCCGAGGCGGGCCGTGAGTCGCCCGAGATCGACATCGCGATGCCGGTGAGGACCAGCGCCTCGGCCAGCACCTGAAGGAAGTCGTTGTCCCCGATGCCGCCCGGGTGCCGGAGCACCGCCTCGCCGGCCTGGCGGGCCATCGCGGAGGCGAGGCCGTCGATCTTTTCGCCGTTGACGCGGTTGGAGAGTTCCCAGTCCGCGATCGAGTTGATGTTGGAGATCGCGTCGCCGATGCCGGCTCGCACGAAGCGCGCCGGTGCCTCACGGATCACATCGAGGTCGATGACGACCGCGATCGGGTTCGGCACACCGTAGGAGCCGCGGCCCGCGTCGTTGTCGAGGGTCGCGACGGGCGAGCACAGGCCGTCGTGCGCGAGGTTGGTGGGCACGGCGACCAGCGGGAGCCCGACGCGCGCCGCGGCGAACTTCGCGCAGTCGATGATCTTGCCGCCGCCCAGGCCCACGACCGCGTCGTAGTGGCCGGCCTTGATGGCACCGGCCAGCTGGATCGCGTCGTCGAGGGTGCCGCCGCCGACCTCGTACCAGGTGGCGCCGGGCAGGGCCGGGGCGATCCGCTCGCGCAGCCTCGCGCCGGAGCCGTTGCTCACCGCGACGGCCAGCTTCCCGGAGTGCGAGATCCGCTGGTCGGAGAGCACGCTCGCCAGGTCGTCCAGGGCACCCGGGCGGATGTCGACGACGACCGGCGAGGGAATGAGCCTTGTCAGTACTGGCACGCGATCTCCCGTCCCTTGGCGAGGTCGTCGTGGTTGTCGATCTCGACCCACTTGACGTCCCCGATCGGCGCCACGTCGATCTTGAAGCCGCGGTTGACGAGCTCCTGGTAGCCGTGCTCGTAGAACTGCTGCGGGTCCGTCTCCCACACCGTCTTCAGGGCGTCGGCCAGGTCGGCGGCGGCGTCGCCCTCGATGAGGGTGACGCCGATGTACTCGCCGGTGGCCTCGGTGGGCTCCATCAGCTTGGTGATCTTCCGGACGCCCTTGTCGGGGTCCACGACGACCTTCATCTCCTCGTCGGCGAGCTTCTTCACCGTGTCGAGGGCGAGGATGATGCGCTTGCCGTCGCCGCGGGCAGCCAGCAGCGTCTTCTCGACGGAGACCGGGTGCACGGTGTCGCCGTTGGCGAGGATCACACCGTCCTTGAGAGCGTCACGGCCGCACCACAGGGAGTAGGCGTTGTTCCACTCCTCGGCCTTGTCGTTGTCGATGAGGGTGATCTTGAGGCCGTACTTGGCCTCCAGGGCGTCCTTGCGGTCGTACACGGCTTCCTTGCGGTAGCCGACGATGATCCCGACCTCGGTCAGACCGATCTCGGCGAAGTTGCCGAGGGTCAGGTCCAGGACCGTGATGCTGTCCTCCATGCCCGCGGGGCCCACCGGCACGAGAGCCTTTGGGAGGCTGTCGGTGTAGGGACGCAGACGCCGTCCGGCGCCGGCCGCCAGCACAAGGCCGATCATGCGGGTTCTCCTTCATCGTGTACGGCGGGGGCCCCGGAGGACACCCAGAAGCGGATGCTCTCGACGAGCACCAGCAGCGCCACGGCCACGGCGAGCGCCGTGAGCGCGACCTTGAACTGTGCCGCGGTGAGCAGCGCGGCCAGGACGGTGACCAGCAGCGTCCTGCCTTCGTGCCCGCCGATCGCCCGCACCAGCCAGTGCGGGGGGGCTCCGGCGTTGCCGCGGATGCGGTACACCGTGTCGTAGTGATGGTAGGCGACGGCGGCCACCAGGCCGAAAGCCGCGGGAAGCGCTCCGTTCACATCTGCTTTGGCCGCCAGTACCAGAACGGTGAGGTATTCGGCGGCGCGGAAGAAGGGGGGCACCAGCCAGTCGAGGGCGCCCTTGAGGGGGCGGACGACGGCGAGAGCGGACAGGAGCACGTAGCCGACGGCGCACAGGACGGTCTGCCAGCCCGCGCCCCAGAGCAGGGCCGAGGTCACCACGAGGACGCCGCCGACGGCGGCACTGACGGGCGCCGCGATACGGACCGTGCCGCGCGCGAAGCGCACCAGCAGTTCGACGAGCGGTCCGCTGTCCGCGAGATCCGCCAGCGCCTGCGCCGCCCGGTCCGTGCGCCGGGCCTTGCGGGTGAGCGAGCGCAGTACGCGGCCCGCCGTGGTGTACGTCGCGGCGAACGCGCAGCCGACGAGCAGCGCGTAGAAGGTGATGCGGGGGGTCGTCAGCGCCGTGAGGACGGCGATCATCGCCCATCGTTCACCGATGGGCAGGACTATCATCCGGCGCACCCAGACCGTCCAGCCGACGCTGTCGAGCTTGTCCGAGAGGGCGGCGGTGGGGCTGGTGTTGGCGGTGGCGTCGTGGTTCGCCTCGTTGAAGGAGAAGTCCACGACGTGCCGGCAGGTCTGGAGGATCATCGCGCCGAGCGCGAGGGCCCATACGTCGTCGCCGCCGCGGGCGGCTCCGAGGGCGAGACCCGCGTAGTAGGCGTACTCCTTGGCACGGTCGAAGGTCGCGTCCAGCCAGGCGCCGAGCGTCGAGTACTGGAGCGAGTAGCGGGCGAGCTGCCCGTCCGTGCAGTCCAGGACGAAGGAGAACAGCAGCAGCAGCCCGGCCGCGGCGAATCCGGCGCGGGTGCCGGTGGCGGCGCAGCCCGCGGCGATCAGCGCGGTGAGCAGGGAGGCGGTGGTGACCTGGTTCGGGGTCAGGCCGCGGCGGGCGCACCAGCGGGCGATGTAGCGCGAGTACGGGCTGATGCAGTACGTGGTGAAGAAGCCGTCGCGGGCCTTCACCGCGCTGCGCAGGCGTACGGCCTCGTCGTCCACGGCGGAGACGGCCTGCCGGGCCTCGTTGCGCTCCTGCGGGTCGGTGGGGACCGCGGCGACGAGCGTGCCGAGCTCGGGGCGGAACACGGCGACGCCGTCCGCGTCGAGGGCCGCGGTGAGCCGCTCGGCGAGGTTGTCGGTGGCGATGGCGAGGCCGCCGGAGGCGGAGCTCTCACGGGCCACGGCACGGGTCAGCGCGCGGCGGGCCTCGGGCTGCACCGATACGGCGCCGGGCAGCGCGGAGGCCGCGAAGCGCGGGTCCGTGAGGCCGAGGCGCAGTGCGTGCAGGTGCCCCACGAAGCGGGCGTCGACGACGGCGACCCGCTGGTCCGCCGGTACGGCGGCCAGCAGTGCCTCGGCGTCACCGGCTTCGCCGGCGAGCCGCACGTCGAAGCCGAGCGACCGCAGATCGCCCTCGAGCGACGATCCGGGGACCGGCTGGCCGGTGAGGATGGCGGTCGACAGCGAACTCACTCCCTGAGTGCCGACGCGGCCTCGCGCCGGGCGTGTACGTGATGGGAAGGCCCCGGCCCCAGGCCCGAGGGGGCTCAGGCCGCTGGGCGGCATGTCGGCAGAGGCTATCGGATGATGAGAAGCGGGCGTTCATCGCCCGTTCACTGCGCGATCAACCACGTCTGCGTACCGCCTCCGCCGCGATCATCATCGGTGATCCGGGGGCCGTGTCACAAACCCGCACTCGCAGAACGCGCTATTTGCGTCATTGATCACGACACCTTCCGGACCATTACGTAGTGGGGCAGGACGGTCGGATCGGCGGCCGGCACCGGAGCGACCGGCGGCGGACCGACATAGGGTGGTCGTCCATGACATGGCTGATCACAGGCGGGGCCGGATACATCGGGGCACACGTGGCGCGGGCGATGGCGGAGGCCGGGGAGCGCGTCGTCGCCCTCGACGACCTCTCGGCCGGGGTTCCGAACCGGCTTCCGGAGAGCATTCCGCTGGTGCAGGGCTCGTCACTGGACGGGGACCTGCTCAAGCGGGTCCTCGCGGAGCACTCGGTGACGGGCGTGGTGCATCTCGCCGCGCGCAAGCAGGTCGGCGAGTCCGTTGCCCAGCCGACGCGCTACTACCAGGAGAACGTGGGCGGGCTCGCGACGCTCCTGGAGGCGGTCGCCGGGGCCGGCGTCAAGCGCTTCGTCTTCTCCTCCTCGGCCGCCGTCTACGGCAACCCGGATGTGGATCTCATCACGGAGGACACCCCCTGTGCGCCGATGAGCCCGTACGGCGAGACGAAGCTCGCCGGGGAGTGGCTGGTCCGCGCGGCGGGCCGGACCCACGGCATCGCGACCGTGTGCCTGCGCTACTTCAACGTGGCGGGTGCGGCCACGCCCGAGCTGGCCGACACCGGCGTGTTCAACGTGATCCCGATGGTCTTCGACCGCCTCACCCGCGACGAGGCCCCGCGGATCTTCGGCGACGACTACCCGACGCCGGACGGCACCTGCGTCCGTGACTACATCCACGTCGCCGACCTCGCCGAGGCACACCTCGCGGCGGCCCGGCGGCTGGCCGGCGGCGCGACGGGCGACCTCACGGTGAACATCGGCCGCGGGGAAGGGGTATCGGTGCGTGAACTGCTCACGTTGATCGGCGAGGTCAGCGGGGACACCCGGCGGCCGGTCGTCGAGCCGCGCCGACCCGGGGACGCGCCGCGCGCGGTCGCCTCGGCCGACCTGGCCGCGCGGGAACTCGACTGGAGCGCGCGGCGCGGGGTCCGGGAGATGGTGGAGTCGGCGTGGCAGGGGTGGGTGCTGCATCACCCCCGGGCACAGGATTAACGATCTTGAGTGTGCTCTGACCTGCAGATCGTTTCCGCAGGTCAGAGCATATGACAACGGTGTTCAATGCCGCGTTGCCCGATACCCCCCGCCCGTAGTTCACTGTGGTCCCAGGCAGAGCACAGGAGGCGGCTTCCATGGGGGCTGGACACGATCACGGGCACGCCCACGGCGCGCCCACCAGCGGCACGGCGGCAGCCGCGTACCGCGGGAGGCTGCGGGTCGCGCTGTCGATCACGCTCACCGTGATGGTGGTCGAGATCGTCGGCGGCCTCATGGCCGATTCCCTCGCACTCGTCGCCGACGCGGCACACATGGCGACGGACGCGGTGGGACTGGGCATGGCACTGCTCGCGATCCACTTCGCCAACCGCCCGCCCAGCGGCAACCGCACGTTCGGCTACGCGCGGGCCGAGATCCTCGCCGCGCTCGCCAACTGTCTGCTGCTGCTCGTCGTCGGCGGCTACGTCCTGTACGAGGCGATCCAGCGCTTCGTGACGCCCGCCGACACCGAGGGCGGTCTGACCATCGTCTTCGGGTTGATCGGTCTGGTCGCGAACACGATCTCGCTCACGCTGCTGCTGCGCGGCCAGAAGGACAGCCTGAACGTGCGCGGCGCCTTCCTGGAAGTGGTGGCGGACGCGCTGGGTTCGGTGGCGGTGATCATCTCCGCCGTGGTGATCACGACCACCGGCTGGCAGGCGGCCGACCCGATCGCCTCGATCCTCATCAGCATCATGATCGTCCCGCGCACCTGGAAGCTGCTCCACGAGACGCTCGACGTGCTGCTGGAGGCCGCGCCCAAGAACGTCGACATGGCGGAGGTGCGCACCCACATCCTGGCCCTGCCAGGCGTCGAGGACGTGCACGACCTGCACGCCTGGACCATCACGTCGGGCATGCCGGTCCTCTCCGCCCATGTGGTCGTCAGCTCCGACGTCCTGAACGCCATCGGCCACGAAAAGATGCTCCACGAGCTCCAGGGCTGTCTGGGCCACCACTTCGACGTGGAGCACTGCACCTTCCAGCTGGAACCGAGCGGGCACGCGGAGCACGAGGCGAAGCTCTGCCACTGAAGGGCTCCATCAGGAAGCTCCTGACCCAGCGAGCCTCCAAGGGGCTCCTGATCCGGCGGACTCTCAAGAGGCTCTTGACCCGGCGGGCTCTCGAAAGACTTTCGAGCCGGGGGGCTCTTAATTCGCGGGCGTGGCCGGCGCCTCCGGTGCTAGCGTGGCCGGAGATCCGAGGAAGAGGTGGGTTGATGACTGTCGCGTTCGGTGCCGCTGTGCGCGGCGACAGGTGCGTCCCCATCCTCCGGGTCCACGGCTGACCCACGCCGAGCGGCGTACGCGGCGGCCCGGGCCCCCGCATCCAAAGGTTTCCCACGTTGTCAAAGCATCACGACTCGTCCGACCGCAATGCCCTCCACGAGGCCTTCTTCACCCTGCATCACCGACTGCCCCGGCAGGGCCCCGGATCCGACGCCACCACCCGTCACCTGCTCTCACTCGCGGGCCCGCTGCCCGTCCGTCCCCGCGTGCTCGACCTGGGCTGCGGCCCCGGCCGCTCGGCGCTGCTCCTGGCCGCCGAGGCCGCGGCCGAGGTGACGGCCGTCGACCTGCACGAACCGTTCCTCGACGAACTGCGGACGGCCGCCGAGGCCCGGGGGCTGACCGCCTCGATCGACACCGTCCACGGGGACATGGGGGAGCTCGCCCACCCCGACGGCTCGTTCGACCTGCTCTGGGCCGAGGGCTCGGCCTATCTGATCGGTTTCGACACCGCCCTGCGCCGCTGGCGGCGGCTGCTCGCCCCCGGCGGCACGCTGGTCCTCACCCACTGTGTGTGGACCACCGACACGCCGTCCGACCAGGCCCGCGCGTTCTGGGAGGACGACTCGTTGCGCACGACCGACCAGGACACCCGGGTCGCGCGCGACGCCGGGTACTCCGTACTGGGGGTGTACCTCCAGCCGGAGTCCGACTGGGACGAGTACTACGACGCGCTCGGCGTCCACGCCGACGTGGCCGATGTCACCAGGCCCGGCATGGCCGAGGCGGTGGCGGGTGCCCGGAGGGAGATCGCCATGCGCCGCGAACACGGGAGGGAGTACGGCTACGTGGGCTATGTCCTGCGTCCGGTCGCCGTCGGCGACTGACGCCTCCCGTCCGCCCGGTGCCCGCGTCGGCGCCTGCGTCCGTCGCCGTACGGCGGGTGCGCCGCGCACCGCGATGAACCGGCCGCGGACTACGGCATCCGGCCCGGGTTCGACGGGGCCGGACGGGCACCGCCTCCGGGGGTCCCGGCGAACATCTGATGGCCCCTGTCCTGGACGGTTCCCCGTCCGTGGCACCGGGCACGATCAAGTGTCCGGCCGCTTTCGGTGACTGACAGACGTCGGCCGCGTGTCCCGCTCCGGGCCCCCGGAGCGGGACATGCGGGGAGCCGCGAAGTGCCGGGAGTGCCGGTTTCGTACGGCAGACTTGGGGCTTGAAGACCGATGCGAAGGATGGGTATGCCGATCACACCTGCCACCGCGACGCACAGTTCGTCGAACGGCACCGTTGAAGCGATCTTGCTCGAGTTGGTCGACGAGGACGGCAACACGATCGGCACGGCGGAGAAGCTCGCCGCCCATCAGCCACCGGGACAGCTGCACCGGGCCTTCTCCGTGTTCCTCTTCGACGAGCACGGCAGGCTGCTGCTCCAGCAGCGCGCCCTGGGCAAGTACCACTCCCCCGGTGTGTGGTCCAACACCTGCTGCGGCCACCCCTACCCCGCCGAGGCGCCCTTCGCGGCGGCGGCCCGGCGGACATACGAGGAGCTCGGCGTCTCGCCCTCGCTGCTCGCGGAGGCGGGCACGGTCCGCTACAACCACCCGGACCCGGAGTCGGGCCTGGTGGAGCAGGAGTACAACCACCTCTTCGTCGGCATGGTGCAGTCTTCGCTGCGCCCCGATCCGGAGGAGGTCGGGGACACCGCGTTCGTGACCGCCGCCGAACTCATGGAGCGGCACGCGAAGGACCCCTTCTCGGCGTGGTTCATGACGGTCCTGGACGCGGCCCGCCCGGCGATCAGAGAGCTGACGGGCCCGTCCGCCGGCTGGTGACGGACCCGTCTGCGCGAAGACTCCCCGAGGGTGCTAGACGATGCTCACAGTGAGCGGCAGGGCGGCCCAGATCACCTTGCCGCCACTCGCCGTGTGCTCGACGTCGCACACCCCGCCCGACTCCCTGGCGACCTCCCGCACCAGCAGCAGCCCACGGCCGCCGGTCTGGCCGTGGTCGGCCTCCAGGGCGGTGGGACGGTAGGGGTGGTTGTCCTCGACCGAGACCCGCACCCACTCGGCTCCTACGGCCACCTCCACGGCGAGCATCGGGGAGAGCAGTGCCGCGTGCCGTACGGCGTTCGTGACCAGTTCGGAGACGATCAGCAAAAGCCCGTGGACGAGGTCCTCCGAGACGGGCACTTGCTGACGGAAGAGCAGGTCACGAACGGCGTGTCGTGCCTGCGGAACCGAGGCGTCGATGGCGGGAGCGGTGAACCGCCACACCCCCTCGTACGGCAGCGGACCCGGCGGTCTCCGATCGGGAGGCACATCCCCGGCGCCTTCAGGGCGGGAGTCGAACCCCCGCCCGTGGTTCTCCATCGTCCGGTCGCCACCCTTGCGCTCGATTGTCACCACACGTCGAGTGTTGGTAACGCGCTGGTCCGGACCGCATCCCTGAACAGAAGTCAGCGACTATCGACCGCTTCTGACCGTTGACGCATGGCACGGTCCGGCCGCGCGACCGCTCCTGTCCGTGTGGTGTCTGCTTCGAGAACTATTCGGGTTGTACGGGTTGGGCGCCGGGCTCGCCCGATTCGTCCGTCAGCGGCCGCGCCCCGAGACCAGATGTACGATGCGCCGCCCGCCGAAGCCGGTGGCGATCAGGCCCAGCCCGTCGAAGAGCAGCGCGAGCGAGAAGAAGCAGCCGATCACGTACTTGCTGCTGCTCGGCCAGTTGTCCAGCACCAGGATGCCGAGGAGCAGGCCGAAGACGCCCTGCAGGAGCGTCCAGCCGAACTGCGCACCGCGCACCACGAGGCTGCCGACCACCCGGAACACCCCGCCGGTCAGGAACAGCAGGGCAGCGAACATGGTGAGCGCCTCGGCCGCGGCGTCCGGGCGGCGGATCACCACCACTCCGGCCGCGATGTTCAGGGCCGCGACCACCACCCCGAGCCAGAAGAAGTTGGTGCCGCGGGCCTGAACAGCGTGCAACAGTCCGACCGCTCCGCCGATCAGCAGCAGCCAGCCGAACAGGATCATCGAGGTCAGGGTCGCGACGCCCGTGTAAACGAGCCCGACGAGCCCCGCGATCACCAGGATCACGCCGAACGCGGCGGTCCAGCTGAAGCCGCGGTTCAGTTTCGTGGTCGCGTCGTTCGGCGCCCTGTCCTTGGTCCTGGCCATCAGCGCCTCCTCGCGCCCGGCCCCTTCTTGATCGTACGTTCGAGGGTTGCGGATAGCATCCGGCATATGGAGCCGCAGCTGCTGCACAGCGTCGGCGACGGGGTCGCCACCGTCGTCATTCACCACCCGGCCAAGCGCAACGCCATGACGGCCGACATGTGGAGGGCGCTGCCGCCCCTGCTCGACGGGCTCGCGGCCGACCCGGACGTCCGTGTACTGGTGCTCACCGGCGAGGGCGGCACCTTCTGCGCGGGGGCCGACATCTCGACGCTGCGGGGCTCCTCGGACGAGGCGCAAGGGCTCGCCGTGAACGCCGAGGAGACGCTCGCCGCGTTCCCCAAGCCGACGCTCGCGGCGATCCGCGGGTACTGCGTCGGCGGCGGATCCCAGCTCGCGGCGGCCTGCGATCTGCGGTTCGCGGAGGAGGGCGCGCAGTTCGGAGTGACGCCGGCGAAGCTGGGGATCGTCTACGCCGCCTCGGCCACCCGGCGGCTGGTGTCGCTGGTGGGTCCGGCGACCGCCAAGTACCTGCTGTTCTCGGGCGAGCTGATCGACACCGAACGGGCGCTGCGCACGGGTCTGGTGGACGAGGTGCTGCCCGAGGGCGAACTCGGCAAGCGAGTCGGGGAGTTCAGCCGCGTCCTGGCCGCGAGGTCGCTGCTGACGCAGGCGTCCGCCAAGGAATTCGCCAATGGGCGGACCGACCGGGACGCGTACTGGGCCGAGCAGGCGCGCGGGAGCGACGACACCGCGGAGGGCGTCGCCGCGTTCCTGGAGCGCCGTCCACCGCGCTTCACCTGGACCACGCCGGCGTCCACCGCAACCAGCCGGCCGGCCACCACGACCGCTCCGTCGTCCACCAAGACCGCTCCGTCGTCCACCAGGACCGCTCCGTCGTCCACCGCGACTACTCCATGATGAAGCGGCTCTTCGCCCGGAACTCCGCCACCAGATGTGCAGGAGCCTTCTGGGGTGACCCGGCGTCGTAGGGCGGCTGCGGGTCGTACTCCGTCAGCAGTTGTACGGCCTGTGCGTGTTCGTCGCCCGCGATCCGTCCGAGCAGGGCGAGCCCCATGTCGATGCCGGACGACACACCGGCCGCGGTGACGTACTTTCCGTCGAACACGACCCGCTCCCCGGTCGGCTCGGCACCGAACCGCTTGAGGTGGTCGAGGGCCAGCCAGTGCGAGGTGGCCCGGCGGCCCTCGAGCAGCCCGGCGGCGGCCAGCAGCAGGGAGCCGGTGCACACGGAGGTCGTCCAGGTGCTCGTGGCGTCCGCGGCTTGCAGCCAGTCCAGCAGGACCGCGTTCTCCATCTGCGGGGTCTGGCCGGGTCCGCCGGGGACCACGACGATGTCCGGGTGCGGCACCTCCGCCAGGGTCCTGTCTGCGGTCAGGGCCAGGTTGCCGCTCTCGTTGCGGACGGGGCCGGTGTGCTCCGCGACGAAGACGGTCTCCGCGTCGGGCAGGCGGCCGAGGGTCTCGTAGGGTCCCACGGCGTCCAGGGCGGTGAAGCGGTCGAAGAGGACGATGGCGATCTGCATCGGGTTCCTTTCCACGGGTGGGTGGGGCAGGGGCGTCAGGTGCGGGCCGGTCAACGGGTCGGGGCGGGGCGGAAGCGGCGCCGGTACTCCGCCGGTGCCGTGCCGAGCGCCTTCACGAAGGCACGGCGCATCGCCTCTGGGGTGCCGTAGCCGCAGTCGCGGGAGATCCCCTCGACTCCGTCGGCGGTGTCCTCCAGGAGGCGCCGGGCGTGCTCGAGACGGACGCGGTCGACGTACCGGCCCGGGGTCATGCCCGTCTCGGTCTGGAAGGCGCGGGCGAAATGCCGGGGCGAGAGCCGGGCGCGGGCGGCGAGCGACTCGACGGACAGGTCGTCGCCGGGGTGCTCGGTGATCCACTGCTGGACCTCGCGGAGCGGTTCGCGCCGCGCCGTCTGCGCGGCCAGCTGGGCGCTGAACTGGGCCTGGTTGCCCGGGCGGCGCAGGAAGACGACGAGGTGGCGGGCGACCGTCAGGGCGACCTCGCGGCCGAGGTCCTCCTCCACGAGCGCGAGGGCGAGGTCGATGCCGGAGGTGACGCCGGCCGAGGTGGACACCTGTCCGTCCCGCACGTAGATGGGGTCGGGGTCGACCTCAATGGCCGGGTGGTCGCGGGCGAGCTTGTCGCAGTACGCCCAGTGGGTCGTCGCGCGACGGCCGTCCAGCAGGCCCGCCTCGGCGAGCGGGATGGCGCCGGTGCAGACGGAGACCAGGCGCTCGGCGCGCGGCCCGTGCGCGCGCAGCCAGTCGGTCAGCCGGGGGTCGGGGCGCCGGGTGCCCCGGCCGCCCGGGACCAGCAGGGTGTGCGGGACTGGCGCGTCGGCGAGGGTGTGGTCCGGGACGAGGGTGAGGCCGCTGGTGGTACGCACGGGTGCGCCGTCCAGGGAGGCGGTGTGGATGCGGTACGAGCCGCCGCGGAAGGCCTCGGCGCCCGCGAAGACCTCCACGGGGCCCGTGACGTCGAGGCTCTGCACGTCGTCGAAGAGGACGACCAGAACGGTTCGCATGGTCTCGATTCTTGGCGGGCCGGGTGATGGCCGCAATGACGAGTACCCCACCTTTCCTGCCATCGCGCCTCCCGCACCTTTCCTGCCATCACCCCATCGCCCCTCCCGCCTTCCCGGCGTACCGACTAGTCGGTAACCTTCGGGCATGACCACATCTCTGCCGGAGCGCGCCGGGCGGCGCTGCCACAACGTCCTCAACCCGCTGCACTCGACGCACTACTTCTCGCCGGACCTGGGCCGAGAGCTGGCCGCCATCGGGATCGAGGACAGCAAAGGCGCGTACTTCGCCGTACGGGCCGCCGCCATGGGGCCGGTGGGTCCCGGCACGGTGACGGCGACGTTCTACAACTTCCGCCACGAGCTGGTGGCCCGGCATGTGCCCGAGGTGTGGGAGAAGGCGTCCCCGGCGACCGTCCTCGCGGCACGCGCGCGTGCCGTCGACGCGACCTGGCGACGGCTCCTCGGCGAGGACGTCCTCGCCTCCAAGGAGGTCGCCGAGGCCGCGGAGCTCGCCCTTCGGGCCGCGGAGGCCTGCACCAGGACCGCGCGTCCGCTGTACGCGGCGCACGCCGACCTGCCCGTGCCCGACGCGCCGCACCTCGCCCTCTGGCACGGCGCCACGCTGCTGCGCGAGCACCGGGGCGACGGTCACCTCGCGGCGCTGCTCGACGCGGAACTCGATCCGGTCGAGGCCCTGGTGAGCCACACCGCGACCGGCAAGGGCATGGCCCCGAAGTGGGCACTGGGCACGCGCGGCTGGTCGCGGGCGCACTGGGACGCGGCGGTCGAACGGCTGCGCGAGCGCGGACTGCTCGACGCGGAGGGCGAGTTGACCGAGGCGGGGGTGGCCTTGCGCCAGGAGATCGAGGACCGCACGGACCGGCTGGACCGTGCCCCGTACGAGCATCTGGGCGCCGCGGGAGTGGAGCGCCTCACCGAGCTGGCGCGGGGCATCCTGATGCGGGCGCTGGCGGCCGGCGCGTTCCCCGAGGGCATGACCGGCAAGGACTGACAGCGCCGATCGGCGCCCTGATCCCCCGTTGTCGGTGTCACCTGCCACAATTGCCGCGCAACCTCTGTGGAGAAGGCGGTACGGGATCGTGACGACACCCCTCGTAGGGTCCATCGAAGGCAGGATCGCCGAGGAGCTCGGCGTACGGGAGCGGCAGGTCAAGGCCGCCGTCGACTTGCTCGACGGCGGGTCGACTGTGCCCTTCATCGCCCGCTACCGCAAGGAAGCGACCGAGATGCTCGACGATGCGCAGCTGCGCACCCTCGAGGAGCGGCTGCGCTATCTGCGGGAGCTGGAGGAGCGGCGCACGGCGATCCTCGAATCGGTGCGCGAGCAGGGCAAGCTCACCGAGGAGGTCGAGGCGCAGATCCGGGGCGCCGAGACGAAGGCGCGGCTCGAGGACATCTATCTGCCGTTCAAGCCGAAGCGGCGCACGAAGGCGCAGATCGCGCGCGAGGCGGGCCTGGAGCCGCTGGCCGAGGGCCTGCTCGGCGACCCGTCGGTCGACCCGCTCGCCGCCGCGACGGCCTTCGTCGACGCCGACAAGGGCGTCGCCGACCCGCAGGCCGCGCTGGACGGCGCCCGGTCGATCCTCACGGAGCGGTTCTCGGAGGACGCCGACCTGATCGGCGAGCTGCGCGAGCGCATGTGGGTGCGCGGGCGCCTGGCCGCCAAGGTGCGGGACGGCAAGGAGGAGGCGGGCGCCAAGTTCGCCGACTACTTCGACTTCGCCGAGCCCTTCAAGGAGCTGCCCTCGCACCGCATCCTCGCCATGCTGCGCGGTGAGAAGGAGGAGGTCCTCGACCTCGTCCTGGAGCCCGAGGAGCCCTCCGAACAGCCCGGTCCCTCCTCGTACGAGGGGATCGTCGCCCATCACTTCCAGATCGCCGACCGCGGTCGTCCCGGCGACAAGTGGCTCACGGACACGGTCCGCTGGGCCTGGCGCACCCGCATCCTCGTGCACCTCGGCATCGACCTGCGGCTTCGGCTGCGCACGGCCGCCGAGGACGAGGCGGTGAACGTCTTCGCGGCGAACCTGCGGGACCTGCTGCTCGCCGCCCCGGCGGGCACGCGCGCGACGCTGGGCCTCGACCCCGGTTTCCGTACGGGTGTCAAGGTCGCCGTGGTCGACGCGACCGGCAAGGTCGTGGCGACGGATGTCATCTACCCGCACGTCCCGGCCAACAAGTGGGACGAGGCCATCGCCAAGCTCGCCCGCCTCGCCAAGGAGCACGCGGTCGAACTGATCGCGATCGGCAACGGCACGGCGTCCCGCGAGACCGACAAGCTCGCCGGTGAACTCATCACCAAACACCCGGAGTTGAACCTCACCAAGGTGATGGTGTCCGAGGCGGGGGCGTCGGTGTACTCGGCGTCGGCGTTCGCCTCGCAGGAGCTGCCCGACATGGACGTGTCACTGCGCGGCGCCGTCTCCATCGCGCGCCGCCTCCAGGACCCGCTGGCCGAGCTGGTGAAGATCGACCCGAAGTCCATCGGCGTCGGGCAGTACCAGCACGACCTGTCCGAGGTGAAGCTCTCCCGGTCCCTGGACACGGTGGTCGAGGACTGTGTGAACGGCGTGGGCGTGGACGTGAACACGGCCTCCGCCCCGCTGCTCGCCCGCGTCTCCGGCATCACCTCCGGGCTCGCGGAGAACATCGTGGCGCACCGTGACGCCAACGGCCCCTTCACGTCCCGTACCACCCTCAAGAACGTGGCCCGGCTCGGCCCGAAGGCGTACGAGCAGTGCGCGGGCTTCCTGCGCATCCGGGGCGGGGACGATCCGCTGGACGCCTCCAGCGTGCACCCGGAGGCGTACCCCGTGGTGCGGCGGATGGTGAAGACGGCGGGCAACGAGGTCGCCTCCCTGATCGGCAACACCGGTGTGCTGCGCTCACTCAGGCCGACCGACTTCGTGGACGAGACGTTCGGTCTGCCGACCGTCACGGACATCCTGAAGGAGCTGGAGAAGCCCGGGCGCGACCCGCGACCCGCCTTCAAGACGGCCACCTTCAAGGAGGGCGTCGAGAAGATCTCCGACCTGGCCTCCGGGATGGTGCTCGAAGGGGTCGTCACGAATGTGGCCGCGTTCGGGGCCTTCGTGGACATCGGCGTCCACCAGGACGGTCTGGTGCATGTCTCGGCGATGTCGAAGACGTTCGTGAAGGACCCGCGCGATGTGGTCAAGCCGGGTGACATCGTCAAGGTGAAGGTGCTCGAGATCGACATCCCGCGCAAGCGGATCTCTCTCACGCTGCGGCTCGACGACGAGGCGACTGCGTCGGACCAGCAGGGTGGGGGTGGGCGTCCGCAGCGAGGTGGACGGCCTCCGCAGCAGCGCCAGCAGCAGCGTCAGCCGCGGAGTGGGGCGGGCGGAGGCGGTGGCGGCGGTTCGCGGCAGGCCGCTCCGCCGCCGGCCAACAGTGCGATGGCCGACGCGCTGCGGCGCGCGGGGCTTGTCGATCCCAAGAAGGGCAGGCGCTGAGCGACTGAAAGTGCGTGGGGAACTGCGGGTGATTCGTGGCTGGTCGCGCCCTCGCGGCCCAGCCGCACAAAAGTCACAGCCCCGGTCCCCTGACGGGGCGCTGCACGAGCCCCGCTCCTCAAAGTGTCCGTATGGTCGGCTCGCGCGTCCTCACCTGGGAAGTCGCGGAGAGCAAGGGGCTCGAGACCTCCTGGATCGCGTCCGGCGCCCGTTCGTTGCGGGCGACCGGGCGTGCCGTCGCGACGTCTGGCAACTGCTCGCCGAGGAGCGTATATGAGGTCGTGTTAGCTCGATCGTGTGATGGTCGACTTCCGGGCTTGCGGCACCCTGGGCCATCCGGGGTGGCGTGGCTGTGCGATCTGGACACGCCGGGTACGGCGCCAGCGCGTGGGGCCCCCGCTCCACCAGAGTGATGGTTCAGGGCCTCCCCGCCGCCTCTGGCCGTACCCATAGGGCCAGATCGCGCAGGGAACCGACCTCCCGGGAACGGACCACGCACAGGATGCGTGTCGCTGCCCCGGGGTTGAGTACGCCGGGGACCAGTGTGCCCGAGACCGTTCGGGGCGTGCGGCTGAGCAGACTCACTCCTGCTCAGTCCAGAGGAACGGTACGTCGTCGACTACCCCACGATGGCGCGCCGGATGGCCACGGCCTGGATCAGCGTTCGGTCACCTTGCCCGCCGCCACTTCCAGCCGGCGCGTGGTGTGGACCGCGTCGAGCATGCGGCGGTCGTGGGTCACGAGCAGCAGGGTGCCCTCGTACGAGTCGAGCGCCGACTCCAGCTGTTCGATCGCGGGCAGGTCGAGGTGGTTGGTCGGCTCGTCGAGGACGAGGAGGTTGACGCCACGGCCCTGGAGGAGGGCGAGGGCCGAGCGGGTGCGCTCGCCCGGGGAGAGGGTGGCCGCAGGGCGCAGGACGTGTTCCGCCTTGAGGCCGAACTTGGCCAGCAGGGTGCGGACCTCGGCCGGTTCGGTGTCGGGGACGGCGGCGCTGAACGCGTCGAGCAGGGACTCGGAGCCGTGGAAGAGTTTGCGGGCCTGGTCGACCTCGCCGACGACGACGCCTGAGCCGAGGGTCGCGTGACCGGCGTCCAGCGGGACCCGGCCGAGCAGGGCGCCGAGCAGGGTCGACTTGCCCGCGCCGTTGGCGCCCGTGACGGCGACCCGGTCCGCCCAGTCGATCTGGAGGGTCGCGGGGCCCAAGGTGAAGTCGCCGCGCCGTACCTCGGCGTCACGCAGGGTGACGACGACGGCGCCGGAGCGCGGAGCGGCCGCGATCTCCATCCGCAGCTCCCACTCCTTGCGCGGCTCGTCGACGACGTCCAGGCGCTCGATCATGCGCTGGGTCTGCCGGGCCTTGGACGCCTGCTTCTCGCTGGCCTCGCTGCGGAACTTGCGGCCGATCTTGTCGTTGTCGTTGTTCGCCTTGCGCCGGGCGTTCTTCACGCCCTTGTCCATCCAGGAGCGCTGCATCTGGGCGCGGCCTTCGAGGGCGGAGCGCTTGTCGGCGTACTCCTCGTAGTCGTCGCGGGCGTGCCGACGGGCGGTGTCGCGCTCCTCCAGGTAGGCCTCGTAGCCGCCGCCGTAGAGGGTGATCTGCTGCTGGGCGAGGTCGAGTTCGAGCACCTTGGTGACCGTGCGGGTCAGGAACTCACGGTCGTGGCTGACGACGACGGTGCCCGCGCGCAGCCCGGAGACGAAGCGTTCGAGCCGCTCCAGGCCCTCCAGGTCCAGGTCGTTGGTGGGCTCGTCGAGCAGGAAGACGTCGTAGCGGGACAGGAGCAGGGAGGCCAGTCCGGCGCGGGCCGCCTGGCCGCCGGACAGCGACGTCATCGGCTGGTCGAGGTCGACGCCGAGCCCGAGGGTGTCGGCGACCTCCTCGGCGCGCTCGTCGAGGTCGGCGCCGCCGAGGTCGAGCCAGCGTTCCAGGCTCTCCGCGTACGCGTCGTCCGCGCCCGGCGCGCCGTCGACGAGTGCCTGCGTCGCCTCGTCCATCACGCGCTGGGCCTCGGCCACACCGGTGCGCCGGGCCAGAAACTCCCGGACGCTCTCGCCCTCCCGCCGCTCCGGCTCCTGCGGCAGATGCCCGACGGTCGCCGACGGCGGGGACAGCCGCAGCTCCCCCTCCTCGGGCGTGAGCAGTCCGGCGAGCATCCGCAGCAGGGTGGACTTGCCCGCGCCGTTGGCACCGACGAGTCCGATCACATCGCCGGGCGCGACCACGAGGTCGAGCCCGGAGAAGAGCGAGCGGTCGCCGTGTCCGGCGGCGAGGTTCTTGGCGACGAGAGTGGCAGTCATCAGGAGGCCGATCCTAACGGCCCGGCCGCCCCGGCTGCGCCCCCGTTTCCCTGCGGGGCCGCACCCCCTGTTCCATGTGGCCCGCTCAGTGGGCCATCGCCTCCACCAGCACGCTCCCCGAGGTCCGCGCCACGAGGAAGGACTCCCCCTTCACGGCCTTGGTGTCCAGGGCGATCCGGTGTCTGCCCGCCTCCAGAATCCCGTCGAAGACCTCCTGCGCGTGCGTGCGGTACAGCCGGTCGAGGCGGTACGCGGTGATCTGGACCCGGCAGGTGGAGGTGACCTCGATGCCCGCCTCGCCGTCGGCGGCGACCAGGCGGGTGAGGCGGCGCAGCTCGTGGGGACTGCGGTCCAGGGCGTGCTCGATCTGGGCGACGAGGAGCGGGACGACGGGGGCCAGGCCGTCGACGTAGGCGACCTCGACCCCGGCCCGCTCGAAGGACCGCCGTACGGCCGCGCGCTCCTGTTCGCCGATGGCCCGCCCGAAGGCCACGGCGCCGTACCCGCGGAGTTCCTCGGCCGGGACGTCGGTGGCGTCGCGGGTGATGTCGGCGCCGATGCCGATGGAGCGCAGGGCGGCGGCGAGCTTGGCGAGCACGGCGACCCGGGCGCCGATGAGCAGGACCCGGCGGCGCGCCCCGGTGTCGCCGAGGAGCAGCGAGTTCAGGGCGCTGCGGTACTCGGCGCCCTGGAAGCGGAACGGCCCTATCCCGTGGTAGCCGTTGAGTTCCAGATCGGCGTGTTCGCCGGTCTGCCAGGCGAAGTCGCGCCACACGTAGTCGTCGGTGGAGTCGTCCTTCTCGATGACGGCGGTCACGGCACCGCATTCGATGCCCTCGCACTCGGGACAGCCGTAGATCACGTAGCGGCCGTCGTCGAGCGGAGCCTCGGCCTCCAGGAGGAGGCTTCGGACCTGGGCGGTGAAGATGGCGGGTGGTACGTCGGAGGCGAGCGGGGACACCGCGTCGAGGTCGGAGAGCTGGTACAGCAGCGGGCGGCCGTCGACGATGAAGTCGACGAAGTCCCGGTGCACTTGGTAGTCACCGTTGGCGAGGACTCCACCGGCACGCATCGCCGGTGCCAGGCCGAAGGTCGCGTACTCGGCAGACATGCTGTGAGTATCCCCAGACTGGGAGTGATGTGAGCACGGCATGACATATTCCGCTAACGTCCCGCCATGGACAACGCGCGCAGCGGTGACGTGATCGTGGTCGGAAGCGGTGTCATCGGGTTGACGACGGCGGTCGTCCTGGCCGAGCGCGGCAGCCGGGTACGGGTGTGGGCGCGGGAGCCCGGCGAGCTGACCACCTCGGCCGTCGCCGGCGCGCTGTGGTGGCCGTACCGCATCCGGCCGAAGGCGCTCGCGGGCGAATGGGCTCTTCAATCACTCTCCGTGTACGAGGAGTTGGCGGCCCGGCCCCAGGAGACGGGCGTACGCGTGGTCGAGGGTGTACAGGGCGAGACGCGACTGGACGAGCTGGAGCCGTGGGCCGCCCGGGTGCCGGGGCTGCGTGCGGCGACGGCCGAGGAGTACGCGGGTACGGGGCTGTGGGCGCGGCTGCCGTTGATCGACATGCCGGTGCATCTGCGGTGGCTGCGCGAGCGGTTCCTGCGGGCGGGCGGGACGATCGAGACACGGACAGTGACGGATCTCGCGGAGGTCGAGGCGCCGGTCGTCGTCAACTGCACGGGACTTGGCGCCCACACGCTCGTACCGGATCCGGCCGTACGGCCCGTGCGCGGGCAGCTCGTGATCGTGGAGAACCCCGGGATCCGCACCTGGCTCGTGTCGACGGACTCGTACGCCGGGACGACCACCTATGTCTTCCCGCACCCGGACCGGCTCGTGCTGGGTGGCACGACCGACCAGGACGACTGGTCGCTCACGCCGGATCCGGCGGCGGCAGGGGCGATCGTCGAACGGTGTGCGGCGCTGCGGCCGGAGATCGCCGGGGCGCGCGTGCTCGGCCATCGGGTGGGGCTGCGGCCGGTGCGTGACACGGTCCGGCTGGAGCGTGAAGTACTTCCGGACGGGCGGGTGTTGGTGCACCACTACGGCCACGGCGGCGCGGGCGTCACGGTGGCCTGGGGCTGTGCGCGGGAGGCGGCCGGGCTCGCGCTGGGCGAGGAACCGGCCGCCGTGCGCCCTTGAGGTTGTCAGTGGATCAGCGGGTCTCCCCCGGCACCCGGAGGGCACTGCTCGGATCGCGTACGCCGTCGAGGCCGGCCGTGCTCGTGGCGGCGGCGGAGCCCGCAGTCGCCCTGGTGAAGGCCTCGGCGCCGCCGACGAAGGGCACGCGGGCCGACGTACGGGACAGGTCCAGGGTGAGGCTCGGAGTGGTCGACGGCGGGTCGATGAGGTCCTTGTCCGTGCCCGCGACGATCAGGGCGAGCCGGTGGCCCGCCGGGACGACGTGGTCGGTGGCGGCCAGGTCGAGCGTGATCGTGTACGCCTTGCCCGGGGTGAGCGGGACGCCCTTGAGGTCGGAGGCGTAGTTGCCGAGGTCGGCCCAGCCGCGGCTGAAGACCGTGGCGGCGACGTCGGTCTTCTTCGCCTGGGTGACCTTGTAGCAGGAGCTGTCGCCGGTCGTGCTCGGACCCCAGCAGGTGCGGTCGGTGAGGGTCGTGATGCCCTCGCCCCCGTCGGCGTAGTCGCGGATGGTGTCCGGGCCCAGGTCGACCAGGACCGCGGAGAGGTGGGCGGTCGAGGTGGTCGGCGTGGCGGTGACGGTCACCTTGGAGGAGCCGGACAGACGCAGGTCCCTGGTCAGCGGCTTGGTGACGAATCCGGCCTTCTCGGGGGTGGACCGGTCGATGTGCGCGGCCCAGTCGGTCTCGCTCAGCTGCGGGTCGTCGGTGAAGGCCTCGGTTCCGGAGCCCGTGCGCAGACCGAGGGTGCCGACGCCCGCCTGGGTGCCCGTGCCCGGACGGAGTGTCGTCGTCTGCGTCCCGCGGGGCGGCCAGACACTGGAGGTGACCCACTGGTCGGGGTGGCGCTCGATGTCGGCCATGGGCTCGTCGTCGATGCCGTTGTCGTAGCCGAGGAGTTCGTGGTCGAACCAGCGGTGCAGGGTGTCGACCCAGGCGGCGCGGCGGAAGTCGAAGGGGTCGACATGGCCGGTCTGGGAGAGCCAGATCTTGCGGTCGACGCCGTTCTTGGCGAGGGCGCTCCACCACTGGCCGAAGTTCTTGGTGCGGACGTTGAGGTCCTGCATGCCGTGCACCAGGAAGACGCTCGCCCTGACCTTGCTTGCGTCCTTCACGTAGTCGCGCTCGGTCCAGAACTTGGTCCAGTCACCGGTGCGCGGCGCTCCGTCGACGAGCTTCTGCTGCACGGCGGCGCACTTGGCGGTGGCCTCGGGGCTGTCGACGTAGCCGGAGAGCCAGTCCGGGCCCGAGTCGTACAGCGGGGCGCCCTTGGCGAAGTAGTAGTCGTACCAGGAGGAGATGGCGCTGATCGGCACGATGGTCTTCAGACCCTTGACGCCGGTCGCGGCGACACCGTTGGCGATGGTGCCGTCCCAGCTCTTGCCGATCATGCCGGTTCTGCCGTTGGTCCAGCTCGCCTTGGCCCGGTCCGCGCCGGTACGCGTCGTGTAGCCCATGGCCCGGCCGTTCAGCCAGTCGACCACGGCCTTCGCGGACTGGATGTCGGAGCGGCCGCCGACGTCCACACAGCCGTCGGAGCGATTGGTTCCGGCCAGGTCGACGCCGACGAAGGCGTAGCCGCGCGGCACGAAGTAGTTGTCGTAGAACAGCGGCATCTGGACGACGTTGCCGTTCGCGTCGTACGTCTTGAGCTGGCTCTCGTTGCCGCGTCCGCAGCAGGAGTAGTACGGGCTGGCGTCCATGATCACGGGAACCTTGCGGCCCTGCTGGGCGAGTTCGCGGGGCCGGACGATGTCGACGGCGACACGGTCGGTCTTCCCGTCGCCGTCGCCGTCGAGGCCGGTGTCCACCCAGACGGATTCGCGGATCGCGTTCTCGTACGAGTAGACCGGGGTGCTCTCCCGGGGCGCGCCGTGTGCGGCGGCGGGGGCGAGGAAGACGGCCAACAGGGCGGCGGTGGCCGCCGTCGCGAGCGATCTCCAGGTCGTGAAGCGCATACGGCGCGCTGGTTTCGGCATGCGCGGAAGGTACCCCGGCCAACTCCCGTACAAAAGAGGGTCTGTGGAGGCAGCCGGGCCGGAATCGGTCATGTCGGCCGAATGGCGATCGTGTGACAGGAGGGACGATGGACAGGGTGACGGCACAGGGAGTCAATAGGCTCCGAACCGTCCTCGTTCCCCCACGACTTGGAGCTCTCCGTGCACCGCAGACTCATCGCCCCGGGCGCGCTCGCCGCCTCCCTGCTGCTGGCGATCCCGGCATCGGCGGCGGACTACACCCCCGGGGCGCCCGGTATCGGCGACCCCTATTACCCGGCCTACGGCAACGGCGGATACGACGTCTCCCACTACGACCTGCGGCTCCAGTACCAGCCGGCGACCGACGAGTTGCAGGGAACGGCGACCGTACTGGCCACCACCACGCAGGACCTCTCACGCTTCGACCTGGACTTCCTGCTCGACGTGAGCGAGGTGCGGGTCAATGGGGCGAAGGCCTCGTTCACCACCTCGGCCCAGCACGAGCTGGAGATCACCCCGGCGGCTCCGCTGCCGAAGGGCACGCCCGTCACGGTCGTCGTCCGTTACAGCGGGGTGCCCTCGACGAAGAGCGCGTACGGCTTCTCGACCTGGCACCGCACTCCGGACGGGGCCGTCGCGGCGGACGAGCCGGAGTCGGCCTGGTGGTGGTTCCCCAGCAACGACCATCCGAGCGACAAGGCCACGTACGACGTGTCGGTGGCCGTGCCGGACGGCACGCAGGCGATCTCCAACGGCACGCTCCAGTCGACGAGCTCACGGCTCGGCTGGACCCGCTACAACTGGCGGTCCAACAAACCACAGGCGACCTATCTCGCCACGCTCGCCATCGGAAAGTTCGACATCACGACGGGAAAGACCTCCGACGGCGTCCCGGTCGTCAACGCGTACAGCAGGGACCTCGGCGACAACGACGGGGCCGCGCGGGCGAGCGTCGAGCGGACCGGGGAGATCGTCGACTGGCTGACCGGCTACTTCGGCCCGTACCCCTTCAGCTCGGTGGGCGGATACGTGCCGAACACCACCACCGGGTACGCGCTGGAGACCCAGACCCGCGTGTACTACAGCCCCCGGCAGTTCGCGAACGGCTCCAACACCTCCGTGGTCGTCCATGAGCTGGCGCACCAGTGGTACGGCGACGACGTGTCCCTGAAGGGCTGGAAGGACATCTGGATCAACGAGGGCTTCGCGCGGTACGCGCAGTGGCTGTGGTCCGAACACGAGGGCGAGGGAACGGCGCAGGAGCTCGCGGACTACGTGTACGCCTCGCATCCGGCGGACGACGCCTTCTGGACGGTCGCGCCGGGTGACCCCGGTCCGGACAACCAGTTCGACATCGCGGTCTACGACCGGGGGGCGTTGGCGGTGCAGGCGCTGCGCAACGAGGTCGGGGACGACACGTTCTTCGCCATCCTGAAGGGGTGGCCGCGGGAGCACGCGTACGGGAACGCGTCGGTCGGGGACTTCCAGAAGTACGCGGAGAAGGTGTCCGGCAAGTCGCTCGCCACGCTCTTCGACACCTGGCTGTTCAAGCCGTCGAAGCCGGCGGCGCCCGCGGCGCGGGGTGTGTCCATCGCGGTGGCCCCGGCCACGCCGGGTGCCCCGGCGCAACCCAGGTCGTGGAAGAAGATCGCGGCGACCGATTCCGTCCACTCCGGCTGAACCGGTACCCCGGGCCCCTGAGCGCGGCCTTCGCCCGCTCGCCCGCCCTTTTCCCTTTCAGGGCGGGCGAGCGGGGGGGGCCGTTCGCGTACGGGCGTCAGTTGCCTTGCTCCACCGGGGCCGCGATCCGCTCGCCCACGATGCGGCTCGCCAGCTCCGAAGCCAACTCCGATACGGACATACGGAGTTCGGCGTCGGCCGCCGCGCACTCGGACTCGATGCGGGTGCGGCCGTCGGCCACCACTGCGTCACGTTCGCGCTGCCCGTCCGCGCGGGCCTCGGCGATCAGAGCGGAGCCCTGTTCGAGGGCCTGCTGTCGGATGCGGGCGGCTTCGTGGCGGGCCTCGGCCAACAGGGCCTCGGTCCCCTGGCGCTCACTCTCGGCGCGGGCGCGTACGGCTTCGGCGCGCTCCTTGGCGCCGTTGATGGCGTCGTCCCGCAGTTCGAGCACCCGGTTCATCCGCGGGAGCACGCGGGCGACGAGCACATAGATGAAGGCGAACAGCGCCAAGGCGTAGCCGACGTCCTGAACCTTCGGGTTGAGTGGACCTATCGGGTAGGGGATGAGTTCCATGGCCGTGACTTACCCGCTCATGCGTGCGAACCAACGCGCATCTGCGCCAGAGTTGACCGAAAGTAGTCCCTCCGGCCGAGCCCACGGCCGGGCTTCGGGCCGCGCTCACTCCCCGTGGTCGTACACCGTCACCGCCACCCCCCGCTCCACCAGCCGTCGCATGATGAGCGGCTCCACACGGGACCAGTTGCCGCCGGCCAGACCGCAGCCGATGCGGGGCATGTGGACGGACGCGTCGAGTTCTGCGGCCTTGGTCGCCAGGTGGGCGAGGGCCGTGTCGATCGCCTCGTAGCGCACGGGGACCCCCTTGCTGCCCGTCCGAATGCCCCGCTGGCCTATCAGGTTCGCCACCCACACGAGCTTCTCGACCTGGACGAACTGGGCTGCGCCCAGCCCGAAGTCGTTGTGTGCCCGGTCCCGGTGCCACGCCCGGTACGCCGCCTCCGGCTCGGGCCAGCGGCGGGAGAGGGCCAGGACGAAGCCCTTCCCCCAGCCCCCGATGTCATTGCAGACATGGGCGATCAGCCTGACACCCTTGGCCGACGGAGTGGTGGCGTCACCCCGGACATACGTGATCTCCGACATGACGCCACCGTAGGCGCCGCCAGTGACAGCGGCGTCCGACCTGCTACTTCGTCAGCTCGCTCAGTTCCTGGTCCGTGGTCTTCGAGACCCGGTGGCGGATCGCGAACCAGCCGCCGACCAGCAGGGCCGCGATCACCGGGATGAGGAGCAGGGTCTTGCGGCCGACCTCGGGGTCGTTCCCCATCAGGCCGAGCACGGCCAGCAGGAAGACGATGGTGACGATCTCGGTCACGGGGCTGCCGGGGAGCCGGAAGGACGGGCGGGTGACCAGACCGTCCTTGGCACGGCGGACGAACACCAGGTGACAGACCATGATGATCACCCAGGTGCTGATGATGCCCAGGGACGCCACGTTCAGGACGATCTCGAAGGCCTGGCCGGGCATGAGGTAGTTGAGGCCGACGCCGAGCACGCACACCGCGCAGGTGAGCAGGATGCCGCCGTACGGGACCTGGCTGCGGTTCATCTTCGCGGTGAACCGGGGCGCGGAGCCCGCCATCGCCATGGAACGCAGGATGCGGCCGGTGGAGTACAGGCCGGAGTTCAGGGACGACATGGCCGCGGTGAGGACGACCAGGTTCATGACGTCACCGGCTCCCTGGACGCCGATCTTCGACAGGACGGTGACGAAGGGGCTCTCGTCGGCCGAGTAGACCGAACCGGGCAGCAGCAGCGCGAGCAGTACGACCGAGCCGACGTAGAACAGGCCCACGCGCCACATGATCGAGTTCACCGCGCGCGGGACGACCTTCTCCGGCTCGGCGGTCTCGCCCGCGGCGACGCCGACCAGCTCCAGGGCCGCGTACGCGAAGATCACGCCCTGCATCACCAGGACGACCGGCATGATCCCGTGCGGGAGGAGACCGCCGTGGTCCGTGATGACGCTCAGGCCGGGCTTCTGGCCGCCCACGTCGTGGTGCGTGGCCAGCAGGAAGATGCCGACCAGCATGAAGGAGACGAGGGTGGCGACCTTGACGATCGCGAACCAGAACTCCATCTCGCCGAAGATCTTCACCGAGATCAGGTTGACGGCCAGGACCACCGCGAGGGCGATCAGCGCCAGCACCCACTGCGGGATGTCGGTGAAGAAGCTCCAGTAGTGCGTGTAGAGGGCGATCGCGGTGATGTCGGCGATGCCGGTCGTCGACCAGTTGAGGAAGTACATCCACCCGGCGACGTACGCGCCCTTCTCGCCGAGGAACTCGCGCGCGTACGACACGAAGGACCCGGAGGAGGGCCGGTAGAGGACCAGCTCACCGAGGGCGCGCACGACGAAGAAGGCGAAGACTCCGCAGACGAGGTAGGCGATCGCCAGCGCGGGGCCCGCGGTGTGGAGGCGGCCGCCGGCACCGAGGAAGAGTCCGGTGCCGATCGCGCCGCCGATGGCGATCATGTTGACGTGCCGGGCCTTGAGGTCCTTGCTGTAACCGGCGTCGCCCGCGTCCGCGGGCGTGCGGGCCGCGTCGGTGCGGGATGCGGCCTTGGCCGTGTCTACGGCGTCCTTGCTCACGCGTGGATCTACTCTCTGGTGCGCCCACGCACTGAGTACGCGGGGTTTCCGGATGTGCCTCGGCCCGCACCACCCCTGACGCGGCACAGACCAAGGAGCCACCTTCCCCGAGGGATGCCACGAATGCGATGGCACACCTCACGCCGCGGAACATCTCACATGGTGATCAAAGGGTGCAGAACTCGTCGACAGCGCTTTCACAGGACCGGTGAGACAGCAATACTGTTGCGCCTGATCGCTGCACCATCGAAGAGGCGAGGACCTGCGATGACGACGGACACCGAGGAGCCGACGCTCACGGTCGACGAGCTGGCGGCACGCGCGGGCGTCACGGTCCGTACGGTCCGCTTCTACAGTTCCAGGGGGCTGCTCCCGCCGCCCGTGATCGGACCCCGCCGGGTGGGCCACTACAGCCAGGAGCATCTCGCCCGGCTCGCGCTCATCGAGGAGCTGCAGCGCCAGGGCATGACGCTGGCCGCGATCGAGCGCCATCTTCAGCAGCTGCCGGCCGACCTGAGCGCCCAGGATCTCGCCCTTCACCGCGCCGTGGTCGCCTCCTGGGCGCAGGACGCGGCGGAGGACGTGACACGCGAGGAACTGGAACGGCGGGCCGGCCGCCCCCTGGGCGAGGAGGACCTGGAGCGGCTCGTCGCGATGAACATCATCGAGCGGGCCGAGGACACCTCCGACAGTTTGGAGAGATCGGACTCCCCGGACTCCTCAGGCTCCTTCCGTGTGGACCCGGCGCTGCTGGCGCTCGGCGTCCAGCTCCTCGACGTACCGCTCGCGCACGAGTCGATCCTCGCCGCGCGCGGCGTCCTGCTGGAGCACTCCCGCGCGGCGGCACGCGAGCTGTCCGCGTTGCTGCGCGAGGCGGTGGGCGAGCACGAGTCGGTGGCGGCGGTGAAGTCCCTGTCGGCGCACATGCAGCCGCTGGTGGTGCAGGCGCTGCTGACCACGTTCCAGCGCTCCCTGAAGGAGGAGCTGCGGGAGTGGCTCAAGGAGTCCTGAGCCACTGAGGACTCCTTGAGCCACACCCGCGCGCCTTCTGCTCAGCGATACGTCAGTTGTCGCTGAACTTCTCGCCCTGCTCCGCCTTCTCGACGAGCAGCGCGGGCGGCGTGAACCGCTCCCCGTAGCGCTCGGCGAGTTCACGCGCGCGTGCCACGAATCCGGAGAGACCTCCGTCATAGCCGTTGATGTACTGAAGCACGCCGCCGGTCCAGCCCGGGAAGCCGATCCCGAAGATGGACCCGATGTTGGCGTCGGCGACGGACGTCAGCACGCCCTCCTCCAGGAGCCGGACGGTGTCCAGCGCCTCGGAGAAGAGCATGCGCTCCTGCATGTCCTTGAACGGGATCTCGTGGCCGGGCTTGGTGTAGTGCTCCCGCAGGCCGGGCCAGAGCTTGCCGCGCTTGCCGTCCGCGCCGTACTCGTAGAAGCCCGCGCCGCCGCTGCGCCCGGTGCGGCCGAACTCGTCGACCATGCGGTCGATGACCGCCTCCGCCGGGTGCGTCTGCCAGGTGCCGCCCGCCTCCTCGACGGCCTGCCTGGACTCCTTGCGGATCTTGCGCGGCAGGGTGAGCGTCAGCTCGTCCATCAGGGAGAGGACCTTGGCCGGGTAGCCCGCCTGGGCCGCCGCCTGCTCGACGGAGGCGGGCTCGATGCCCTCGCCGACCATCGCGACGCCCTCGTTGATGAAGTGGCCGATGACGCGGGAGGTGAAGAAGCCGCGCGAGTCGTTGACGACGATCGGGGTCTTCTTGATCTGCCGTACGAGGTCGAAGGCGCGCGCCAGCGCCTCGTCGCCGCTCCGATCGCCCTTGATGATCTCGACGAGCGGCATCTTGTCGACGGGCGAGAAGAAGTGCAGTCCGATGAAGTCCTCCTGCCGCTCCACGCCCTCGGCGAGCACGGTGATCGGCAGGGTCGAGGTGTTGGAGCACAGCAGCGCGTCGGGCTCGACGACCTTCTGGATCTCCTGGAACACCTTGTGCTTCAGGGCCGTGTCCTCGAAGACGGCCTCGATCACGGCGTCGCAGCCGGCCAGGTCGTTCGGGTCGGCGGTGGGCGTGATGCGGGCGAGCAGCTCGTCGGCCTTCGCCTGGGTCGTACGGCCCCGGGAGACGGCCTTCGCGCAGAGCTTCTCGGAGTAGGCCTTGCCCTTGGCCGCCGCCTCCGCCGACACGTCCTTCAGGACGACGTCGATGCCCGCGCGGGCGCACGAGTAGGCGATGCCGGCGCCCATCATCCCGGCGCCGAGGACGGCGACCTTGCGGACAGGGCGCGGCTCGATGCCCCGGGGGCGGTTGGCGCCGGAGTTGACCGCCTGGAGGTCGAAGAAGAACGCCTGGATCATGTTCTTCGAGGTCTGCCCGGTGACCAGCTCGGTGAAGTAGCGGGCCTCGATGACCAGCGCGGTCTCGAAGTCGACCTGGGAGCCCTCGACGGCGGCCGCCATGATGTTGCGCGGGGCCGGGTAGGGGGCGCCGTTCAGCTGCTTCCTCAGGTTGGCCGGGAAGGCGGGCAGGTTGGCGGCGAACTTCGGGTTCGACGGCGTGCCGCCCGGGATCTTGTAGCCGGGCTTGTCCCAGGGCTGGTGCGACTCGGGGTTGGCGTCGATGAAGGCGCGCGCCTTGTCGAGCATCTCCTCGGAGGTGGCCGCCACTTCGTGGACGAGGCCGTTCTCCAGGGCCCGCTGCGGGGAGTACTGGGTGCCCTGGAGGAGCACCTTCAGCAGGGCGTCGGTGATGCCCATGAGGCGGACGGTACGGGTGACGCCACCGCCCGCGGGCAGCAGGCCGAGGGTGACCTCGGGCAGGCCGATCTTGGAGCCGGGGGCGTCGAGGGCGACGCGGTGGTGGGAGGCGAGGGCGATCTCGTAGCCGCCGCCGAGGGCCGCGCCGTTGATGGCGGCGACGACCGGCTTGCCCAGGGTCTCGATGCGGCGCAGGGAGGACTTGATGGCCGTGCCGGTGTCGAAGGCCTCCTGGGCGTTCTCCGGGCCGGCCTTGATCATGTCCTTGAGGTCGCCGCCCGCGAAGAAGGTCTTCTTGGCGGAGGTGTAGATGATGCCCCGGATGGAGTCCTTCTCGGCCTCGGCGCGCTCGGCGATCGCCGCGATCGAGTCCCTGAAGGCCTGGTTCATGGTGTTGGCGGACTGGTTGGGGTCGTCGAGGACGAGGGTGACGACACCGGTCTCGTCCTGTTCCCAGCGGATGGTGGTGCTCTCGGTCATGAGGAGGGTCTCCGTAGAAGCCGTTTAAGCCGTGGAAGTCTGGGGGTCCGCCGGGGGTTACAGGCGCTCGACGATGGTCGCGATGCCCATGCCGCCACCCACGCACAGCGTGGCGAGGCCGTAGCGCTTGTCCTGGCGCTCCAGTTCGTCGACGAGGCTGCCGAGGATCATCGCGCCGGTGGCGCCGAGCGGGTGGCCGAGCGCGATCGCGCCGCCGTTGACGTTGACCTTGTCGAGGGACAGGCCCATGTCCTTCACGAAGCGCAGGACGACCGCGGCGAAGGCCTCGTTGATCTCCACGAGGTCGATGTCGTCGATGGTCAGCCCGGCCTTGGCGAGCGCCTTGCGGGTCGCTGGCGCGGGGCCGGTGAGCATGATGGTGGGCTCGGAGCCGGAGACGGCCGCGGCGACGATCCGCGCGCGGGGGGTCAGGCCGTGACGCTCGCCGACCTCCTTGGATCCGATGGCGACCAGGGAGGCGCCGTCGACGATGCCGGAGGAGTTGCCCGCGTGGTGGACGTGGTCGATCTCCTCGACCCAGTGGTACTTCTGCAGCGCCACGGCGTCGAAGCCGCCCAGCTCGCCGATGTCCGCGAACGAGGCCTTCAGCTTGCCGAGCGAGTCGGCGGTGGTGCCGGGGCGCATGTGCTCGTCGTGGTCGAGGACGACGAGCCCGCTGCGGTCCTTCACGGGGACGACGGACCGGTCGAAGCGGCCGTCCTTCCAGGCGGCGGCCGCGCGTTCCTGGGAGAGGGCCGCGTACTCGTCGACGTCCCGCCGTGAGAAGCCCTCGATGGTGGCGATGAGGTCGGCGCCGATGCCCTGCGGCACGAAGTTGGTGGCGATGTTGGTCATCGGGTCGGCGAACCAGGCGCCGCCGTCCGAGGCCATGGGCACGCGGGACATCGACTCGACGCCGCCCGCGAGCACCAGGTCCTCCCAGCCGGAGCGGACCTTCATCGCGGCCAGGTTGACGGCTTCCAGGCCCGAGGCACAGAAGCGGTTCTCCTGGACGCCGGCGACCGTGTCGGGCAGTCCGGCGGCGATCGCGGCGATCCGCGCGATGTCGGAGCCCTGGTCGCCGACCGGGCCCACGACACCGAGCACGATGTCGTCGATCGCGGCCGGGTCCAGGCCCGGCAAGCGGCGCTGGATCTCGTGGATGAGGCCGACGACCAGGTCGATGGGCTTGGTGCCGTGCAGGGCGCCGTTCGCCTTGCCGCGCCCGCGCGGGGTGCGGATCGCGTCGTACACGTACGCTTCGGTGCTCACTGAATAAGCCTTTCGGGGAGGGTGCGGAGGATCAGCCGAGCAGGGAGCGGCCGATGATCTCCTTCATGATCTCTGTGGTCCCGCCGTAGATGGTCTGGATGCGGCCGTCGATGAAGGCCCTGGCGACGCGGTACTCCGTCATGTAGCCGTAGCCGCCGTGCAGCTGGAGGCAGCGGTCCGCGACGCGTTTTTGCAGTTCGGTGGCCCACCACTTGGCCATCGAGGCGTGCACGGCGTCGAGTTCCCCGTTCGTGTGGTCGACGACGCAGCGGTCGAGGAACGTACGGGTGACGGCGCACTCGGTGGCCATCTCGGCTATCTCGAAGCGGATGTGCTGGAGCTTGGACAGCGGCCGTCCGAAGGCCTCGCGCTCCTTGACGTACTGGGTGGTGATCTCCAGCAGGTGCTCGGCCGCCGCGATCCCGGCGACGGCGATGCCCATGCGTTCCTGCGCGAGGTTCGTCATGAGGTGCACGAAGGCGCCGTCGAGCTCCCCGAGCAGGTTCTCCTTGGGGACGCGTACGTCGTGGAAGAACAGCTCGGCCGTGTCCTGCGCCTTCTGCCCGATCTTGTCGAGGTTACGGCCACGCTCGAAGCCTGCCATGCCGCGCTCGACGACGAGCAGAGACAGACCGTGGGCGCCGCCTTCCGGGGTCGTCTTCGCGACGACGATCACCAGGTCGGCCAGGATCCCGTTCGAGATGAAGGTCTTGGAGCCGTTGAGCAGCCAGTGGTCGCCCCGGTCCTCGGCGTGCGTCCTGATGCCCTGGAGGTCGGATCCGGCGCCGGGCTCGGTCATCGCGATCGCCGTGATGATGGAGCCGTCGCAGAACCCGGGCAGCCAGCGCCGCTTCTGCTCCTCGGTGGCCAGGTCGGTCAGATACGGCCCGATGATGTCGTTGTGCAGCCCGAGGGCGAGACCCGCGGCCCCCGCGCGCGTGAACTCCTCGGCGAGTACGGCGCTGTAGCGGAAGTCGGCGTTGCCGCCGCCCCCGTACTCCTCCGGTACGGCGAGGCCGAGCAGCCCCTGTTTCCCGGCGGCGCGCCAGGCCTCGCGCGAGACGATGCCGTCCTTCTCCCACTGTTCGTAGTACGGCGTCACCTCCTTGGCGAGGAAGGTGCGCACGGTCTCCCGGAACGCGTCGTGCTCGGCGCCGAAAATCTGCCGCTTCATGCGCGGTCGCCCTCCTAGAGCCAGCTCTTGACGGTCTCGACCAGCCGGGCCGGCTCCGGCCCCACGGGAGTGATGTTGAGCATGTCGACCCCGGCCTCCCGGAAGGCCTCGACGCGCTCGCGCACATAGCTCTCCGGCCCGCACAGCGAGATCAGCTCGCAGAACTCGGCCGGTACGGCGGCCTCGGCCTCCTTCTTGCGACCGGAGAGGTACAGCTCCTGGATGAGCCGGGCCTCCTTCTCGTAGCCGTAGGCCACCGCGAGGTCGTTGTAGAAGTTCTTGCCGGGGGCACCCATGCCGCCTACGTAGAGGGCGATTTTGGGTCGCGCGAGCTCGCGTACGGCCGCCGCGTCCTCGCCGATGGCGAGCAGGCCGCCCGCGACGGTCCGCAGGGGGCCGAGCGCCGGGTCCCGCAGTGCGGCGCCCTCCGCGAGGGGGACGCCCCACACCTGGTGGGCCTTTTCCGGGATGAAGAGGGTGGGCAGCCAGCCGTCGGCGAGTTCGGCGGTCATCCGGACGTTGGCGGGGCCCAGGGAGGCCACGTACAGCGGCACATCGGGGCGCACCGGCTTGGTGAGGAGCTTCAGGGGTTTGCCCAGGCCGCCGGGGCGGGGCATGTCGGTGATGCCGTGGTGGTCGATGACCTCGCGGCGCAGGATGCGGCGGGTCAGCTCGATGGCCTCGCGGGTGCGGCCCAGTGGCTTGTCGTACGCCTTCCCGTGCCAGCCCTCGACGACCTGCGGGCCCGAGGCACCGAGCCCCAGCATGGCGCGGCCGCCCGAGATCGCGTCGAGTCCGGCGGCGGTCTGCGCGAGGAGCGCCGGGGTGCGCGAGTAGACGTTGAGGATCCCGGAGCCGATCTTCATACGCTCGGTGCGGGCGGCCAGATAGCCCATGATCGTGGGCGCGTCGAAGCCGTAGGCCTCCGCGACCCAGACGGCGTCCAGACCCGCGGACTCCAGGGCGGCGACCTCGTCGGCGGCCTGTCGGGGGTCGCCCGCGTAGTCGAGCGGGAGGGAGAGCTCCATCAGTCGCCGTCCTTCATCGTGTCGTCCTTCGTGAGGTCGTGCCGCGTCAGCCGTGGCACGTCCCAGTCGCGGGCCACGTCCGCGGTGTCGGCGCCCGGCAGGGCGGGCCCGGTGCGGACGGAGGTGCGGGTCAGGGAGAAGCGAGGTGCCGGGGCGGGCTGGGTGATGCCGCCGTGGTCGGTGAAGGTGCCGCGGGCGGCGAGGTGGGGGTGGGCCGGGGCCTCCCGCAGCGACAGGACGGGGGCCACGCAGGCGTCGGAGCCCTCGAAGACCGCGGTCCACTCGTCCCTGGTGCGGGTCTTGAAGCGGGCGGCGACCGCCTCGCGCAGCTCGCCCCAGCGGGCCAGGTCCTTGCGGGCGTCGGCGTACTCCTCGATGCCGAGCAGTTCCACGAACTCGGCGTAGAACTGCTGCTCCAGGGCGCCCACCGCCATGTACTTCCCGTCGGCCGTCTCGTACGTGCCGTAGTACGGGCAGCCACCGTCCAGGAGGTTGGCGCCGCGCCGGTCCTGCCAGCCGCCCGCGGCGAGCATGCCGTGGATCATCGAGGCGAGATGCGCGGCGCCGTCGACGATCGCCGTGTCCACGACCTGCCCGGCACCGGTGGCGCGTGCGTGGTGGAGCGCGGCGAGGACGCCGACGACGAGATAGAGCGAGCCGCCCGCGTAGTCGCCGACGAGGTTCGCGGGGACCGTGGGCGGCTCGTCGGGCCTGCCGATCATGCCGAGGGTGCCGGTGAGGGCGATGTACGCGATGTCGTGCCCGGCACGCGGGGCGAGCGGGCCCTGCTGGCCCCAGCCGGTCATCCGGCCGTAGACGAGCCCGGGGTTGCGGGCGTGACAGGTCTCGGGGCCGACGCCGAGGCGCTCGGCGACGCCGGGGCGGTAGCCCTCGACGAGGATGTCCGCGCGCTCGACCAGATCGAGGACGCGGGCGGGGCCGTCCTCGGCCTTCAGGTCGATCACGACCGACCGCTTGTTGCGGTTGGTGATGTCGTACTCCGGGTTGACGGCGAGCCCCGTACCGCCCGGCCGGTCCACGCGGACGACGTCCGCGCCGAGATCGGCGAGGAGCATGGCGGCGAACGGGCCGGGGCCGATGCCCGCCAGCTCCACCACGCGCACTCCGGCCAGCGGGCCGTACGCCGGCGTCCCTGCCACTGCCATCGAGCCCCCAGCACTGTGACACCACTGATGTGACATCAGTGATGTTATGAACGTGTTCCACGCCGGGCAAGCCCCCAGCGAGCAAGCGCTTAGTTAAATCCCGGGTGGCGGATCAAGCCAAAAGGCCATGAAGCAGGGCACGTCAGCGGCGTATGCCGCCGCATGGCCGACGCGCGTTCCCCTGCACGGCCACGGCCACCTCCGGCCTCTATGTCGACCTCGTCGTTCGGCCGCTCGGACCTCACGCTAGCCTCAGCCACCGACAACGGCGCTTCGCGCACGACAGATGGGGTGTCATGAGCAGGCTGAACGGGACGGGTCGCACGTACGACATCGTGCTCTTCGGAGCCACTGGGTTCGTCGGGACCCTCACCGCGGAGTACCTCGCCGCACACGCGCCCGAGGGGCTGCGCTGGGCGATCGCGGGCCGCGACGAGGGGAAGCTGGCGCGGCTGCGGGAGCGGCTGTCCGGCGCTCCCGACGTGCTCTTGGCGGATGTCGCCGATCCGGCGTCGCTGCGCGAACTCGCCCGCGGCGCACGCGTGGTGGCGACGACCGTCGGGCCGTACATCCTGCACGGCGAGGAACTGGTCGCCGCCTGCGCCGACGCGGGCACCGACTATCTGGACCTCACCGGCGAGCCCGAGTTCGTGGACCTGATGTACGTCCGGCACGACGCACGCGCGCGGGAGACCGGGGCTCGCCTGGTGCACGCCTGCGGTTTCGACTCGATTCCGCACGACCTGGGCGCCTACTTCACGGTGCGGCAACTGCCCGAGGACGTGCCGCTGCGGGTCGACGGTTTCGTCCGCGCCCAGGCGATGTTCTCGGGCGGCACCTTCGCCTCCGCGCTCACCCAGTTCGCGCGCGGGCGGCACATCCTGGCCGCGGCGCGGGATCGCGGGCGGCACGAACCACGGCTGGTCGGGCGGCGGGCACACGCGCCGCTGAGCACGCCGCGGTTCGCCAAGGAGGTCGGGGCATGGGCGCTGCCGCTGCCCACCATCGACGCCCAGATCGTGCAGCGTTCGGCGCGGGTGCTGGAGCGCTACGGGCCCGACTTCCGCTACCGCCACTACGCGGCCGTCGAACGACTGCCGATCGCGCTGGGCGGGGTCACTGCCGTCGGCGCGGTGTTCGCGGCGGCCCAGGTGCCGCCCGCGCGGCGCTGGCTGTCCGACCGGATCAAGCCGGGCGAGGGGCCCAGTGCCTCGCGGCGGGCGAAGAGCTGGTTCTCGGTGCGGTTCGTGGGCGAGGGCGGCGGGCGCCGCGTGTTCACGGAGGTCTCGGGCGGCGACCCCGGCTACGGCGAGACCGCCAAGATGTTCGCGGAGTCCGCGCTGTCGCTCGCCTTCGACGACCTGCCGGAAACGGCCGGACAGGTCACGACGGCGGTGGCGATGGGCGACGCGCTCATAGACCGGCTGCGCGGGGCGGGGATCACCTTCCGGGTGGCCGCGTCCCGGTAGGACCCGTCCGGAAGGTCCCCTAGAGCGGCCAGCCCAGCACCGTGTAGATCATCCCGCCGATCCAGCCGACCCCGGCGAGGACGGAGAGGACCAGCGCGGCCATCACGGTGCGCTCGACGGGCTGGGTGGCGCCGGTGGCGGGCTTCGGGGAACGGTGCGTCGTCATGGGACACAGCCTGCCGATCATGACGGCGCCCCCACATCCGTACAGGTACTCAGAACACGTACTCAGGGCACTTACTCAGGGCATTTATTCAGTCAACGGGCGAGGCTCCTGAGGGCGTTGTCTCCTTCAGGGCCCGTCGGCACAGGGAGTCCGCGCTTCGGGTGGTCTCCGGGAGGCGGTACTTCGGGGTGAGCGCGAGGGTGTGCGCGCAGGCGTTGTCGAGGCTCACCCGGTGGCCGACCGAGACGAAGACAGGCTTGACACCGTCCTGGGTGCGCAGTGCCCGACCGACCTCCTCCGGGCCCGTCGGTTCGCCCACGAGCAGCGGGGAGGCGCTGCCGCGCCGGACGCCGGGCTCCTCGTAGGAGAAGGTGAACGGGTTCTTGGCCACCCCGATCGTGGGGAGCCCGGTGAGTACTCCGAGGTGGCTGGCGAGGCCGAAACGGCGGGGGTGGGCGAGCCCATAGCCGTCGCAGACCACAAGACCCGGCGCGCACGGCAGCGCGTCGAGCACGGCCAGCACGGTCGGGATCTCGCGGAAGGCGAGCAGCCCGGGGACGTAGGGGAAGGAGACCTGTCCGACGGCGGTGGCCTCGGCGACGACGGCGAGGGTCGCCGCGTCGAGCACGACGGCCGCGGCCACGACGACGTCCCGCTCGTCGTCGTACGCCACGTCCACGCCCGTCACCCTGCCGGTGCCGGGCGGCGGCCCGGGCTCGTCGAGCACCACGCGCCCTCGCAGTTCGTCCTGCACGGCGCGGGCCTGCTCCTCGGTCGCGGGCCAACCCGCGGGAATCGGTACGGTGTTCAACGAGGTGTTCATGGTGCCGACGAGCCTAAGCCCACAGCGCCGGAGGAAGTCCTGAGGGCGGTCACTTGCCGCCCAGCGCGTGCCTCAGCTCCTCCTTGTTCATGTCCGAACGGCCGTGGATGTCACGGCGCTTGGCCTCCTCGTACAGCTGGTCGTACGTGGGTCCCTGAGCGCCCTGGTGGGACCGCAGGCCGCCGCGCCTGCCGGAGGAGATGTCCTGGGTGGACGTGCGGCTCGCGGTCTTCGACTCGCCGGACCGGGCCCGCTCCTTGTTCACGGTGCGCGCGGCGATCTCCTCGGCGCGCTCCCTGCTCTCTCCCCGGTCGAGAGCGCTCTCCTTGATGTGCTCGTACTGGCGCTCGCGCTTGGGGCTGGAGCCACGGGGCATGGCGGCTCACTTCCTTCCGTGTCGCCGATCGCTTGCTTGCGCGTCGGCGACACGGGTACCCCACTCGCCACGGGGCACGCGGCGAGTCAACGCTCCAGACGTGCCACCCGGCCCTTCTCCCCGGACGCCCAGCAGCCCAGGTCGGGGGTGCAGTCCACGGTGTCGTACGAGCCGGTGTCCAGGGTGCGCCAGGTGCGGCCGCCGTCGGTCGTGAGGTCGGTGCCGGTCGGGCCGACCGCGAGCGCGGAGGTACGGCTGTGCGGGAGCCAGGCGACACCGGAGCGGTAGGCGGGCGGCGGCTGGGCGGCGGGGGTCCAGGTGCGCCCGCCGTCGGGGGTGGCCGCGGCCGCCTGGGGCGATGCCTGGTCGGCGCGGTAGTCGCCGCCGACCGCGAGGCCGTGGGCGCGGTCCCGGAAGGCTAGGGCGAAGACGCCACGCGCCGGGTCGCCCGCGGGGATCGGCGTCTCAGCCGCCTTCCAGGTCAGTCCGCGGTCGGTGGAATGCAGCACACGCGCGTGTGCGCCCCCGCCGGTGGCCAGCCACGCATCGTGCGATCCCGCGCTCACGAGGCACTGTCCACTTGCGGCGAAGCCCGCCTCGCCGTCCTGCGCGGCGGGCATGCCGTCGCTGGGCAGCACCTTCCAGGACCGTCCGCCGTCGCTGGTGGACAGGATGCGGAACCTGCCGTCCACGGGGTCGCTCATCGCGAGGCCGTGGCGCCGGTCGAAGAAGGTCAGGCAGTCGTAGAAGGCCTTCGCGTCGGTGTTGCGGAAGGACTCGGTCCAGGTCGCGCCGCCGTCGTCGGTCCTGAAGACCCGGGAGGCCTCGCCCTCACCGATGGCGAGGACCACCGCGCGCCGCGCATCGAACGCCTCGATGTCGCGGAACTCCAGGTCGGCGACGCCGGGCGGCGAGACGTTCTGCCAGCTCGCGCCGCCGTCGGTGGTCCGCAGGACGGTGCCCTTGGCGCCGGCCACCCAGGCGGTGTCCCGGCTGACGGCCGACAGTCCGCGGAAGCGAACGTCGCTGCCGCTGTCCTTGAGCGCCCAGTGGGCCGCCTTCCCCGCCTCGTGTGCCTGCGCGGGCGCAGCCGTCAGCGCGGCGGCGAACGCCGCCGCGCACAGTCCCACGGTGACCGCCCGACTCGTACGTCTCGACTTCCCCAAGCCCCTCATGGCGGGCGAAGCTAGCCCACTCCCCCGGCGCCGTCCAGATGGCCTCGGCGGGAACCCGGGGGCCGCGGTTGGTGTCCTCTCCGGTATCGCGGGCATGTCGGAACGAGAAATGGATCACTACGCGTCACCGAGGTGAATGAACTCGGTGACAGAGGTCACTTGGGCTTCAGGTGCACTGAATGGCTCATTCCGTCGTCTCATACATTGCCCGGCCTCATCCGCCCGGAGTTCGTCCAGCCGTCACAAGGGAGCAAGGCGTTGTCCACCGTCATCGAGCAGCCCGTAGAGGCCCGCCTCGTCGCCGCCGCCCCGCGGATGCCGAGCATTCCCGCAACGCTCCACTACGACCGGAGCGACCCCTTCGCCGTCCGTATGACCTTCCCCGCCCCGGCCACGCTGGAGGGCGTGGAGGTCTGCTGGACGTTCGCGCGCGAGCTGCTCACGTCCGGCATGGAAGACTCCGTGGGGTACGGCGACGTACGGGTGCGACCGTACGGCTACGACCGCACCGTTCTGGAGTTCCACGCCCCCGAGGGCACCGCCGTGGTGCATGTGCGCTCGGGCGAGGTGCGGAAGTTCCTCCAGCGCACGACCGAGCTCGTGCCCGTCGGACTCGAGCATCTCCAGGTCGACCTGGACCATGACCTGGAGGAGCTGATGCGGGGCACCTGCTGAGCGGCGCCCCCGCCCTCAGCGAGCGCCGCCCAGCACGGAGTTGAGCTCGGCGTAGTCGAGCCCACCGGTCAGCGAGTCGTAGGTCCCCGCGCTCAGCAGTTCCCGCGCGGCACGGCGGACCACCGCGTGTGCGGCCTGCGCGATGCTCGAGCCCGCGCTGATCCGGGCGACCCCGAGCGCGGCCAGCTCGGCGACGGACGGTGCGCCGGGACCGACCAGCACATTGAGCGGGCCCTCGACACCCGCCACGAGCGACTTCACCGTCCCCGGGTCGACGGCCCCGGGAACGAAGATCCCGTCGGCTCCGGCGGCGAGGAAGGCGGCGGCTCGCTCCAGGGTCTCCCCGACCCCTCCCGCGCCCCTCAGAACGGTGTCGATACGCGCGTTGATGAACAGCGGGACACCTTCCCGATCGGCTGCGGCACGGGCCGCGGCGATGCGTTCCGCCTGCTCGGCGACCGGGCGCAGCGGGCCACGGCCGCCGTCGTCCCCCTCGCCCCCTTCGCCGTCGTAGAGCGCGTCCTCGATGTTCACGCCCACGGCGCCGGCCGCGAGCACCGCGCGGATCGTGTCCCCGACGCCCGCGGCGTCCTTCGCGTAGCCGCTCTCGATGTCCGCGCTCACCGGGACCCGGACCGCGGCGGCGACGCGTGCGACCGCGCCGAGGGCCCGGTCCCTGTCCAGCCGGTCCCCGTCGGCCGTTCCCAGGTCCCAGGCGAGCCCCGCGCTGGTCGTCGCCACGGCGCTGGCGCCCGCCTCCTCGACCAGGCGCGCACTCGCCGTGTTCCAGGCGTTCGGGAGGACGAGTGGGCGGCCGGGGGTGTGCAGGGCGCGGAAGGCGAGGGCGGTTTCGTGGGTGGGGTTCTGGTTCGTCATGGGGACGATCCCATCACCGGGGGCGGGGTGGAGGCTGGCAGGAATGCGACATGTGCGTGGGGGCCGGGAAGCACCACCGGGTGCGGGCTGCCGGGGGTTGCTCGCGGAGTTCCCCGCGCCCCTTCCTGGGCGCGTCAGCCCCCCGTTGCCGCGCCCGAGGTCGATGCCGCCGTGGCCGCCACGACGATCGCGGTGCGCACCTCCTGGATGACCTTCTTCAGCGCCGGGGCCGCCGCTCCGCTGCGGTCGGTCAGCTCCTCGATGCGCTGCTTGTACAGCTTGCGGTCCTTGCCGGACGCCAGCGTGCGCAGTTCGGCCGCGGCGGCGAGGGCGACGAGCGCCGCGTCGCGGTCGGAGACGTCCTCGACGGGCACGGGCCCTTGCAACACGGTCCGTGCCTCCTCCCGCAGCGCCTCCACCGCGGACACCCGCTCCAGCTCGTACTCCACGGACGGGAAGAGCCCGAGCACCCGTTTCTTCTCGGCCCGCAGGTATCCCTCGGCGGCGAGCTGGGCGCGGACCGCGTCCAGGGTGACGCGCGCCCGCAGGGTCACCCACGCCTTCCACTTCCGGGGCCGGGACTCCTCCACCAGTTCCAGGAGCCCGTCGAGGACGAGGTCCCCCGTATGGGCGTCGGCGTCGACCGGTGTGGCGATGCCGTCCACGTCGGCGAGCAGTCCGCGCTGGGCGAGCTCCGTGAGGGCGCCGGCGCGCACCAGGTGGTGGAGGTGGGTCGCCCCCGTGACCTTGAGCCTCGTGGTGTCCCAGGCCAGCAGATAGAGCCGGGCGGGCAGCGACAGCGAGCCGTTGGGCACGGCGTCTCCTTCGGGGTCGAGGTCGGGGCCACGTTAATGCGTTGACAGCGTTCAGGGCTGTTCCTACGGTGTACAGCGGTTCTGTTGCCGTCGATCGGAGAAGGACGTTGCTCGTCTGAGGTCTGAGACACCGCGTCACACAGTGGGCTCTCGTCGCCCCCGTGTGCGCAGCGTGCGACCTCGGCGTATGAGCCGTCCTCCGGTTTCACGGGGCCTTCTTTCCGCCCTCCTGACTGGATCGTCGTCACCTCGCGGTGTCCCGAACGCGTGCCCCTGACCGCACCCAGTAATCGCGAGGCCCTCATGTCTACTTTCCCCACCTCCCTCAGCTGTACCTCCCTCTCCTTCGCCTGGCCGGACGGGACCACCGTCTTCGACGACCTCCAGGTCGCCTTCGGCCCCGGCAGGACCGGGCTCGTCGGCGTCAACGGATCAGGGAAGTCCACCCTGTTGAAGCTGATCGCGGGTGAACTGACCCCGACGGACGGCACGATCCGCGTCACCGGCGAGGTCGGCTACCTGCCGCAGAACGTCACGCTCGACACCGCCCTGCGGGTCGACGAGGCGCTCGGCATCGCCGCCACGCGTGCCGCGCTGCACGCCATCGAGGCGGGCGACGCGGCCGAGGAGCACTTCGACGTCGTCGGCGACGACTGGGACGTCGAGGAGCGGGCGCTCGCCATGCTCGGCGAACTCGGACTCGGACACGTCGAGCTGGACCGCACCATCGGCGAGGTCTCGGGCGGCGAGTCGGTACTGCTGCGCCTGGCCGCGCTGCTGCTGCGCCGGCCGGACATCCTGCTGCTGGACGAGCCCACCAACAACCTCGACCTGTACGCGCGCCGACGGCTGTACGCGGCCGTCGAGGCCTGGTCCGGGGTCATGGTCGTGGTCAGCCACGACCGCGAGCTGCTGGACCTGGTCGACCAGATCGCCGATCTGCGGTCGGGCGAGGTCACCTGGTACGGGGGCAACTTCTCCGCGTACGAGGAGGTCCTCGCCGGCGAGCAGGAGGCGGCGGAGCGCATGGTGCGCGTGGCCGAGGCCGATCTGAAGAAGCAGAAGCGCGAGCTGGTCGACGCGCAGGTCAAGCTCGCCCGTCGCAAGCGCTACGGCCAGAAGATGTTCGAGCAGAAGCGCGAGCCGAAGATCGTCATGGGTGCGCGCAAACGGGCCGCCCAGGAGTCGGCGGGCAAGCACCGCATCATGCACGAGGAGAAGCTCGCGGAGGCGAAGGACCGGCTCGACGACGCGGTGGAGGCCGTACGGGACGATGACGAGATCCGTGTCGACCTGCCCTACACGGCCGTACCGCCGGGCCGCACCGTCCTCACACTGGAGAACCTGGAGCTGAGGTACGGCGCGCGCGTGGACGGTGTGTTCGATCTGCGCGGGCCCGAGCGGGTCGCGCTGATCGGGCGCAACGGAGCGGGCAAGACGACGCTGCTGCGGACGATCGCCGGGGAGCTGGAGTCCGTGTCCGGCCATGCCCTGGCCCATGTGCCGCTGCGGTTCTTGCCCCAGCGGCTCGATGTGCTCGACGGGGAGCTGACCGTGGCCGAGAACGTGGCCCGTTTCGCGCCCGCGGCCACCAACAACCGGGTCCGGGCGCGGCTCGCCCGCTTCCTGTTCAAGGGAGCGAAGGCCGACCAGCGGGCGGCGACGCTCTCCGGCGGCGAACGCTTCCGGGCGGCGCTCGCGGCGCTGATGCTCGCCGAGCCCGCGCCGCAGCTCCTGATGCTCGACGAGCCGACCAACAACCTCGACCTGGCGAGCGTCCGTCAGCTCACCACGGCGCTGGAGTCCTACGAGGGCGCGCTGATCGTCGCCAGCCATGACCTGCCGTTCCTGGAGTCGATCGGAATCACACGCCGGCTGCTGCTGGAAGGAGGAGAACTGAAAGAAACCACGGCGGAAGCTGTCGGGTATCCGACATAGCGCCGGTGCCCGGAGGCTGACTAACGTCAGCTTTCGGGCACCGCCCCGCGTCAGGTTCGGACGCGGGTCCGCCCGCCGTCCGGTCCGGGGGTGCCGTGTCGGGGGCTGTTGTGCGCGCGAACGGCGCTGCATGATGTGCGCCGATGCACCCTGCCGATTCGGAGACCGCACGTGCCCAGCCAGAAAGCCCTCATCCGCAGGCCCAGTCCCCGTCTCGCCGAGGGACTGGTGACGCACATCGAGCGCGAGAAGGTGGACGTCGACCTGGCCGTCGAACAGTGGGAGGCGTACGCCGAGGCGCTGCGCACGCACGGCTGGGAGACCGTCGAGGTCGATCCGGCCGACGACTGCCCCGACTCGGTCTTCGTCGAGGACGCCGTGGTCGTCTTCCGTAATGTCGCGGTGATCTCCCGCCCCGGCGCCGAGTCCCGGCGCGCCGAGACCGCCGGGGTAGAGGAGGCCGTGGCCCGGCTGGGCTGCTCGGTGAACTGGATCTGGGAGCCGGGGACCCTGGACGGCGGCGACGTCCTGAAGGTCGGCGACACGGTGTACGTGGGCCGCGGCGGGCGCACCGACGCGGCCGGGGTCCAGCAGCTGCGGGCGGCCCTCGAACCGCTCGGGGCACGGGTCGTGGCCGTACCCGTGACCAAGGTGCTGCATCTGAAGTCGGCGGTCACCGCGCTGCCCGACGGGACGGTGATCGGCCATGAGCCCCTGGTGGACACACCCTCGCTGTTCCCGCGCTTCCTGCCGGTGCCGGAGGAGTCCGGGGCGCATGTCGTGCTGCTCGGCGGCGGGAAGCTGCTGATGGCGGCGAGCGCCCCGAAGACGGCGGAGCTGCTCACGGGCCTCGGTCACGAACCGGTTCTCGTGGACATCAGCGAGTTCGAGAAGCTCGAAGGGTGTGTGACATGCCTCTCGGTACGACTTCGGGAGCTGTACGTCTGAGCACGCCCGCTTCCTGCTGGGACCCCCACTGATCAGGCACTCTTTACAGCAAACTTAACCTACGGTTTCGTAACCTACGGATACGTAGCCTACGATGCCGTAGGTTTCGTCTCCCGCTCGGTCACCCGCCGGGCAACTCGCCCGGCAACTCGCCCGGCAACTCGCCCGGCAACACGCTCAGTAACACTCGCTCAGTAACTCGCTCAGTACTTTTTCACGTCCCCCTGGAGCACCCGTGACGATCACTTCTCCTCACCTTGGCAGCCCGTCCGCCGCCTGGACCGACGCTCGGCTGCTGTACGCGCTGGAAGAAGTGGTCGAGACCGAGCTCAACCGCCACCTCAAGGTGGCCAAGGACTGGATGCCGCACGAGTACGTGCCGTTCAGCGACGCCCGCAACTTCCCCGGCTTCTTCGAGGACGGCGAGGCCTGGGGCAAGGAGCAGTCCAAGGTCACGGAGATCGGCCGGATCGCGCTGGTCGTCAACCTGCTCACCGAGGACAACCTGCCGAGCTACCACCACGAGATCGCCGCGCTCTTCGGCCGTGACGGCGCCTGGGGCACCTGGGTGCACCGCTGGACCGCGGAGGAGGGCCGGCACGGCATCGTGATGCGCGACTACCTGCTCGCTTCCCGCGCCGTCGACCCCGACAAGCTCGAGGCGTTCCGTATGGCGCACATGAACGAGGGCTTCGAGTCGGACAACCGCCACTCGATGCTGCACACGGTCGCGTACGTCGCCTTCCAGGAGCTCGCGACCCGCGTCTCGCACCGCAACACCGGTCACCAGTCGGGCGACCCGGTCTGCGACCGCATGCTGGCGCGCATCGCGACCGACGAGAACCTGCACATGGTCTTCTACCGGAACCTGCTCAAGGCCGCGTTCGAGCTGGCCCCCGACCTGACCATGCAGTCCGTGCGCGACGTCATCGTCAACTTCCGGATGCCCGGACACGGCATGCCCGGCTTCGAGCGTGCCGCCGCGCAGATGGCCATCGGCGAGGTCTACAACATGCGCATCCACCACGACGACGTGCTGCAGCCGGTCCTGCGCCACCTGAAGGTCCTGGAGATGGACGGCTTCGGCCCCGAGGGCCTGCAGGCCCAGGAGGAGCTCGGCTTCTTCATGGGCGGCCTGGACGCGGAGGCCTCGAAGTTCGACGAGAAGCTCGCGGCCCGCAAGGCGCGGATGGCCGCGCGCGCCGCCGGCTGACCCTCTCCGGTCGAAGCTGCCTCACTCGTACGCCGTCACCTGGTCAAGCGCCGCGTCCCGCACGTCGGCCACCGGGTGGCGGCGCAGTGCTCTCAGCCGCTCCCGCCAGGGCGCGGCCCAGCCCGTGCGGGCGCCGATCGCCCCGGTGACGGCCGCCGCGAGCAGCCCCTCGCCGTGTCCGCCGTGCGCGCCCAGCCGCCGCGCCACCTCCAGCAGGACGTCGGGATCCCCCTCGTGTGCCCGCCGCCGCAGTCGCTCCCCGAGTTCCTGGGCCGTCCGTGCGGCCAGCGCCGGGCGTCCCTCGGTGAGGGCGGCCAGGCGCTCCAGGTCCCCCGGTTCCCCGTCCAGGTCCAGGTGGAACGCCGTGATCGCGGCCGCCTGCGGTACGAAGGCGTCGTACCCGGCGAGCAGTTCGCCGGCGGCGAGAGCCGACGGCCGGATGGGTCCCGGGGCCGTTCTGGCCCGCTGGGCGAGGCGCACGACGAGGTAGTCGACGCGCCGCCTGGCCGGTCGGTCGCGTCGCTCGTCGGCATCGGCGCGGCCTGTCTCCTCGGTCGCGGCGGCCGTCTCCGCCTCCGCCAATGTCCGCAGCGCCCGCTGAAGGCCCCGGCCGCCGCGTGGTGAGCCCGCCGCCGCCGTCACCAGACCATCGGCCGCCGCGCGCCAGCTGATGCGTCCCGTCAGATCGGTGACGGCGTCGGCGAGGACCGTCGGGGACTCGGGGGACCAGGGCGCCCAGCGGGCCAGAGCGTCGAAGGCGAGGGTGGCGGTCTCGGGGTCTTCGGTGGACGACACCTCGCGAACCAGCCCGGCGTACCGCTCGCGTTGGGGCTCGGGCAGGTCCAGCGGGGTGACGCGCAGGATCGCGGTGCGCAGTACCGGCTCGGCGCCCGCGGCGTCGCGCAGCATGCCCCAGACCGGTTCCTCGGTGAGCAGACCGCCCGCGAAGGCCACGATGGCGGCGCGGACGTCGACATGGGTGCCCGGCGCCGCATACGCCTCGGTCAGCAGTGCCGCAGCCCGTGGCATCGGGAGCCGTACGGCGGCGAGCCGCGCGGCCTCCTTGCGGCTGGTCACCTTGGCGCGCGGCGCAAAGAGCACCGCACGCAGCTGCGCAGCCAGGAGCGAGGGTGCCGCGTACCGGGAGGCCTGGGTGGCCGCATAGACGGCGACCCGGGCCCGCTCGTCATCCGTGTGCGCCAGCAGCTCGGGCAGCGCGTCGGCGGGCCGGTCCGTTCGGGCGAGTGCGGCGAGCGCCGCCTCGGCGAGCAGCACGTCCGCGGACCCGGTCCAGTGGCGTACGAGATCGGTGCCGCGGCCCGGGACGAGGGCGGCCTGCGCGACGGCTGCGGCACGCTCGAAGAGCGGCAGCGCGACGTCCTCGGCCTGGTCCGCCAACTGTCGTGCCACCTCGCGCTGTTGGCGTGGTACCCAGCGCCGTATGTCACGGACCACCGGCACGGTCCATGGGGTGCCCTTGGTCAGGAAGCGGCCGTACGGAGGAGTCTCGGCGAGCAGCGGGTCGAGCAGGTCGGTGCGGCGCCGGGTGACAATCCCCAGGACCGGCCACAGCGCGCCCGCGGACGGTTCGAACGCGAGGACGCGGGCCACCCGTTCGTCGCGGGTCGCGGCCGGCTCCAGCCACAGTTCGACCGCGTGGCGCATGGTCGCGTCATTGCCGTACCGGATGGCCTGCCAGAGGAGTTCCTGAAGTTCGGGCATGCCGGCGGCGCGCCGCCCGACCGCGCGGGCGAGCGTGAAGGCGAGGCTGTAGTCGGCCTTTTCGGCGCCCGCCTCGATCCAGGGGCGCAGGGCCTCGTACACCTGGTGCTCCTGGCCGCGCCGCAGGGCCGTGTCGAGACGGCCGAGGTCGGCGCGACCGGTGTTGCCGGATATCCGGACCAGGGTGCGCAGGGCCCAGTTCACCAACTCCCGCCGCCCGCCCGCCGCGTGCTCGCGCAGTACGGACAGGGCGAGGTCGCTGAGATTCTGCCGGGTGGCGGGCGAGGAGTCGCGGGCCTCGACGGCGTCCGCGGTGATGCGGTCGAGGTGCGGCTCGGCGTCCTCGGTGAACAGCGCGGGCCGCACCCCGGACAGTGCGCCGAGCGCGGCCGAGCGCACCGGGTCGTGTTCGTTGCGCAGCCGGGCCATCTCCTCCAGGACGGAGGTGACGGCCGCGTGGTCGCCGGAGCGGGCGGCGTTGCGGATGAGCAACGGCCAGGCTTCGGCTCGGTCTTCGGCGGCCGGGCGGCGGGTGGCCTCGACGAGCCGTTCGCGTGCTTCCGCGACGGGCAGGAAGGACTCGGCGAGCAGCAGGGAGTTCCAGAGGGCGCCGTGCTCGCGTGCGACGGCCGCCATGCGTCGGGCCTCTTCGGCGACACAGCTGCGTGGCAGCACCGCGAGGATGAACACGTCGATGGTGACGTGTCCGGCTCCTCGGCCTTCCAGCGCGGCCCGGTAGAAGGCGTGGCGTCGCGCCGGCGGAAGCGCCTTGACGAGCGGCGCGAGATCACCCCAGTCGGCCAGGACCCTGCTGAACGCGGGGAGTTCGGGCGCGTCGGAACGGGCCAGCCTGCGCAGCACGGTGGGCCTCAGGGCCCTATAGCGGCGCGCGGCGAATCCGGTGGGGGTGAGCAGCAGGCGCAGCAGCCGGCTCGGGTCGGCCGCCGCGAACCGCGGGAAGTGGTCGTGCAGTTGGAGGGGCAGGGTGGTGGGCCCGAAGCGTTCGAGTAGGTCGAGCACGCGCAGGGGCTCCGTCGCGACGGTGGCGGCCACGCCCGGGGCGTACCGGCCCCACCAGGTGTCCCGCAGGGCCTCGGGGAGCGCCGCCAGCTCGCCTTCGGCGACATCGAGAAGGGCGCCGGGATGCCGCTTGGCGAGGGTCTTCCAGCCGGTGACGGCGTGGAAGAGTTCGGGCAGCAGCCGGGCGACCGTCTCCGGCGCGCAGCCCGGCAGCAGACGGGCCGCCTCGGCGTCGCCCCAGTCCCGCCGCAGCCCCGGCAGCAGCCGGTCGGCCAGTGCCGTGCGCCGTCCCACGACGATCGCGCGCAACAGCTCCCTGCGGACCGCCTCCGGGGCGTCGGCGAGCGCCGACTCGTAGGCGGAGTCGGGCACTTGGAGGCTGTCCGCGACCCGGAGGGCGTGTCCGCGCACGAAGGCGTCCGGGTCGGCGATGCGGTCCGCGATCCACTCGGCGTCGCCGCCTGCGGCGGCCGCGACGACGGCGATCCCCCGTTCGTACGGTCCGCGGGATTCGAGTTCTTCCAGCACGGGCCGCAGCGTGGCCTGCTCCTTCACCCGCAGGGCGAGTTCGCGCATGCGCTGGGGGAAGGGCAGCGGGTCGAGGGCGTTGAGCAGACTTTCGGCGTGCCGCTGCGGGGTGCGATCCATGCGGGGATTGTGCCTGCTGAAGTACGCGCGGCGTACTGGTTTCCCGGTGCGCTCCGGCGGGCCGGGGCCATCGTCCGAAACCCTGGGGGAAGGGGGCGGGGCGGCTGGATTCGAACCAGCGTGTTCCGGTTTTGGAGACCAGGTGCGCCTGCCTCTGCGCTACGGCCCCGCCCTTGAGGCCTAGCGTAGCGGCGCCGTGCGGTGGACGCTGCGTACGGCGGCGACGTCGGCGGGGACCGACGGCATCGGGATGTGCGCGCTGAGCGCGTCCAGGCGCCGCTTCACACTGGTCGCGATGGACTGCCCCAGCACGAACCGGGTCGCGGTCGCGGCGCGCGGGGCGGTGTCGAGAAGACGGTGGGCCTCGCGGCTGCGCATGCCGGTGTGGGCGAGGACGAGGTGGGTGAGGCGGTGTTCGGCGCTCGCGAGGGTGTGTGCGATGTCGGTGGCCGCCGTGAGGTCGACGCGGTTGTCGGCGGCGCCGAGCACCGCCGCCGCCCGCACCCGCCCGAGGTCGAGCAGGGCGACCCCCGCCGCGGTCGCCGCCGCCACCATCCGGGCGGCGGCGTTCGGCCCGATGCCGTTGCTGGCGACGGAGAGCCGGGCGAGCCGACCGTGCGGTGCCCGTGCCAGCGCGTCGGCGAGACGCAGCGCGCCCGCGTCACCCAACTGTGCCGCGGATACGTAGAGTTCATCGACCGCGCCCTCGGCGATCAGCGCGGACAGCGGCACCGCACCCGCCGCGCCCAGCGGATTGCCTCCCACGAACAGCCGCTCGATACGGCGGCCGTTCTCCGCCGCGGCGAGGAGGGCGTCGGCGAGGACGACGGCGCCCGTCGCGTCGAGCCCGGTCTGCACGAGGTCGAGCGTGCGCAACGACCGTGCGGCCTCCACTAGTTCGGCCGCGGCACGCCCTCCCCCGCTGCCGAGCGGGTTGCGTTTGAGCCAGACGCCCGTGACGACCCGCGGTGAGGCGCGGAGGTTGTCGGCGATGCGGCAGGCGCCGCCCGCGGTGATCCCGTTGCAGCCGAGGTACAGCGTCTCGACCTCGGCACGCGCGGAGACCGCGGCAGCACCCTCGTCGCCGAGCCCGTCGGTGCCGAGCAGCAAGTGCCGTACGGGAGAGGGTCCGTCCGAGACGGTGGTCATCTCGGAGAGGGCCTCGGCAACCAGCGCCGCGCCCCGCGCTCCGAGTCCCTGCTTGCACAGGTCGAGGCGCCCGTCGGGCAGCGCCGTACCGGCCGTGAAGTCCAGCCGCTCGCCGGCCGGGCGCCCGTCACGCAACCAGTCGAGCAGCGGGGCGAGTTCGGTCGAAGGGCGCGGTACGACCGCCGGTACGCCCGCGAACCGCGGGTCCGGCCTCCGCTCCGGCTCGCTCACCATTCCGCCTCCTGGTAGTCCTTGAGGAACACCCCGGACACGGGTGTTCCCGCCTCGCCCCGCACGATCGGGTCGTACACCCGGGCCGCTCCGTCCACGATGTCGAGGGGGGTGCGGAACCCCGCGCCCGCCATCCGCTCCTTCTTGGGGGCAGGGTTCTCGTCGGTGATCCAGCCGGTGTCGACGGCGCACATGTGCACGCCCTGCTCGGCGAGTTCGGTGGCGCTGGTGCGTGTGAGCATGTTGAGGGCGGCCTTGGCCATGTTGGTGTGCGGATGGCCCGCCGTCTTGTTGCGTACGGCGAAGCGGCCCTCGACAGCGGTCACGTTGACGACATATCGCCGCGGGTGGGGCGAGGCGAGCAGGAGGGGCAGCAGCCGGTCGCAGAGCAGCGCCGGGGCGAGCGCGTTGACCAACTGGGTCTCCAGGACCTCGGCCGGGTCGAGTTCGCCCAGCCGCGCCGACCAGGAGTTCTCCGGAGAGGGATCGGGCAGCAGCCCGGCCTCGTCGGCCTCCCGCAACGCCGCGGGGAGCGCCGAGGGACCACTCGCCAGCGCCCGCATCGGCGTGAACCCCGGCGCCTCCCGAGCCCCTTCGGGCAGCCCCGCGCGCTCCCCGCCGGCCAGCAGCGCGTACGACTCGGCGGGCCGCCGCACCGTCTGCGCGGCGTTGTTGACCAGGATGTCGAGGGGCTCACCCTCCTGCCTCAGCTGCTCGCAGATCCCCAGTACCTGACGAGGATCACGGAGGTCCACCGCCAGCACCGTCAGCCGGTCCAGCCACTTCGCGCTGCCCGGTTCGGCGCGGAAGCGACGCATGGTGTCGTGCGGGAAGCGGCTGGTGACCAGGAGTTCGGCGCCGTCGCGCAGCATCATGAGGGCCAGCTGGAAGCCGATCTTGACCCGGCCTCCGGTGAGCAGCGCGCGACGGCCGCTCAGGTCGGTGCTGAGCGCACGCCGGTCGGTGTTGTCCGAGGCGCAGTCCGGGCACAGCCGATGGTAGAAGGCGTCGACCTGTCGATAGGGCGTCTTGCAGACATAGCACGAACGGGGCTTCACGAAGACGCCGCCGCCCCCGGGACGGTCGAGCGGTGCGTCCTCCCGCCGGTCGAGCGCTCCCGTCGCGGTCGCGGCCATCACGGCCGCGTCGGCGGCGGAGAGTTCGGCGCCGCGCACCTTGCGCCTGCGCACCCGCCCGTCCCGCGCGAAGGACGCGGCGACCTGTTCGGCGCGCAGCCTCACCGGGTCGTCGACGGGCAGCGCCCGCAGCTTGCCGACCGTGCGGTGGAATGCCGCCAGTTCGTCCTGCGTGATCGCGCCGCCGTCACCCATGTGTCCCCGCCCCGCGTGTGCGCCGCCGTGGTCCTGACCGGATTCGAACCGGCGTATCCGCCTTGAGAGGGCGGCGAGTCTGCCTCTGCTCTACAGGACCCTGCTGTCCCGGTCCGTCCGGCCGGACGCAGCCCGGACGACCGGATTCGAACCGGCGTATCCGCCTTGCCAAGGCGGCGAGTCTGCCTCTGCTCTACGCCCGGGTGCGCCACGGGGATCCTAACCACCGCCCACCGGATCGCCCCACCGAATTACGGCAGGGCACCGGACCGGGGCATGGCACCGGACCGGGGCAAGGCGCCGCCCGGACACGGCTGTTCACGGCGTCTGGCGCGGGGCCCCGCGTCGTAGGGGTCAGTTCGGCGTCGTAGGGGTCAGTTCTGGTCCGAGCGCCGGAGGCTGAGCCGTTCCTTCTCGGACAGGCCGCCCCAGACGCCGAAGCGTTCATCGTTGTTCAGCGCGTACTCGAGGCAGGCGGAGCGCATCTCGCACATCCCGCAGATGCGCTTTGCCTCACGCACCGAGCTGCCCGGCTCGGGAAAGAAGAAATCGGCCCCGGTCTGCGCGCACAACGCCTGCTCCTGCCAGGCGGAGTCGGCCGGGGTCATGGTGTCGGTGTGCATGACGAAGATCGTGCCGCGTGACGAAAAACGTTCGATCAACGCGGGATCAACGCCACGTTCCGAGGTGCCAGGCGGCTCGCCGCAAAGTATGAAAACAAAACAAACATAACCGATCACCCAGGGTAATCGCAATGGTCTCTCCCGCCCGCGGCGGGAGTCCCGGCAGCGATTGTCAGTGGGCGGTGCCAGACTCGGCAGTACAGGCAACGGGACCCCTCAAAGGAGGGCACAACATGCTCACCACCCGCTTTGTCACCGGCGCTCCGAACTGGCTCGATGTCGGCACCCCCGACATCGAAGGCGCCTCATCCTTCTATGGCGGCCTCTTCGGCTGGCAGTTCCAGTCGGCAGGGCCCGACGCCGGCGGCTACGGTTTCTTCCAGCTCGCCGGAAAGACCGCCGCGGGCGGTATGCAGACCACCGAGGAGCAGGGCCCGCCCTCCTGGACGGTGTACTTCCAGACCCCCGACGCGCAGGCCACGGCCAAGGCGGCCGAGCAGGCCGGCGGCAGTGTGATCGTCCAGCCCATGGATGTCATGGGCCAGGGCCACATGGCGATTCTCGGGGACGAGGCGGGTGTGCCCTTCGGAATCTGGCAGCCGGCCCTGACCAAGGGCATCGACGTGGCGGGTGACCCGGGTTCGCTGTGCTGGGTCGAGCTGTACACCCCGGACGAGCCGGCGGCCGCCGCGTTCTACAACTCCGTGTTCGGCTGGGAGACCTCGGCCGCCGCGTTCCCCGGGGGCACGTACACCTGTATCAACCCCGCCGGGGCGGAGGAGTCGGACATGTTCGGCGGTGTCGTCCCGCTGGCCGACGACCCGACTGAGGCTCAGTCGGGCGCGTACTGGTTGCCGTACTTCGAGGTCACCGACACGGACGCCGCCGTCAGCAAGGCCCAGGAGCTGGGTGGCACGGTCCGGATGCCCGCCACGGACCTGGAGGGCGTCGGCCGCATGGCGAAGCTCGCCGACCCGTACGGGGCACGCTTCGCGATCATCAAGAGCGCGACGCGGGAGAGCTGAACATACGGGCCGAGTCGGTGGGACCCCTGCGCTTGGGCCCCACCGGCCTCCTCATGACCGGAGCCGCCGGGTCCCCCGTCCGGGGAATGCGCCCTCGGCCCCCGCGCCGAGGGCCCCGCGCCCCCGGCGGCTCCGGCGGCTCCGACGAGCCCGACGAGCCCGACGAGCCCGACCGATATCATCAGTTCCGGGGAGTGCTCCCCGGTACTTTCGGGAGGCGACATGATGAAGGTCGACGTGAACGGGCCCGATCCGGTGCGGCGGCGCGACGCGCGGCGCAACCGTGAGCTGTTGGTCGAGGCGGCTCGCGAGGTGTTCGCCGCGCAGGGCCTGGACGCGCCGCTCGATGTGATCGCACGCCGGGCCGGTGTCGGAAACGCCACGCTCTACCGGCACTTCCCAAGCCGCGCCGCACTGGTCGACGCGGTCTTCCGCGACTCGCTCACGCAGACCATGGACGCAGGAGACCGGGCCCGGACCGCCGAGGACGCCTGGGCGGGTCTGCTGGGATACGTCGAAGAGGTCTTCGAGGGCCTCGCCGCCGACCGCGGCGCCAACGATCTGATGACCACCCACCTGGAGGGCGTCCACTCCCTCGACTCCGTGCACGCCCACAACCGGGAGACGGTGGAGGTGCTCCTGCGCCGCGGCCGTGAACAGGGCACGCTCCGCGACGATCTCACCACCGAGGATCTCCTCGTCGCGCTGGCCGTGCTCGGCCGCGCCGTCCCGGCCCTCACGAGCACGGCCCCGGACGCCTGGCGCCGCCCGCTCGCCCTCCTCCTCGACGGCCTGCGTGCCTCCCCCACCGCCGCCCCGCTGCCCGAGCCGTCGCTCACCGCGCCCCAACTCGGCGCGTTCCTGGGCAACTTGGGACCGCACCGAGACTGACGGAAGCGAACGAAGGCGCGCCAGGGCGGGCGGACCACGGGGAGCAACGGTCCTACGCGGAAAGCCGCCGTACCAACGTCGTCGGCAGCACCACACCGGCGGGGACACCGTCCGCCCCCTGCTTGCCCGCCCGGCGATCGAGGTCCCGCAGCAGCAGTCTGGCCATCAACCGGCCCATCTCCTCTATGTCCTGACGGACCGTCGTGAGCGGTGGGTCCGTCTGTTCGGCGACGGGCAGCATGTCGTCGAAGCCGATCACGGCGACGTCGTCCGGCACCCGCCGCCCCCGCTCGCGCAGCACCCGAAGGGCTCCCGAGGCCGTCAGATCGTTCGCCGCGAACACCGCGTCGACGTCCGGGCAGCGCTCCAGCAGCTCCCGCATCGCACGCTCGCCGCCCGCAGGCGTGAAGTCGCCCTCGACGACGAGCCGCGGATCGGCGTCGCCCATGACGTCCCGGAAGCCGTCGAGCCGGTCGACCGCGGACGTCTGGTCGAGGGCGCCGGTGATGTGCGCGATACGCGTGCGGCCGAGTCCGACGAGATGGCGTACGGCCTCGCGGGCGCCGCCCCGGTTGTCGCTGTCGACGTAGACGGCCCGCCTCGCGCCGTCGCCCCAGCCGGGTCGCCCGCCGAACACGGTCGGCACGCCCGCGCCGTGGATCAGCTCCGGCAACGGATCGTCGAGGTGCAGCGAGAAGACGAGCGCGCCGTCGACATGGCCGCCGGCGAGATAGCGGCCGACGCGCGCGTGGTCGTCGCGGCCCTCGGTGAGCAGCAGGACGAGCTGCGAGTCGTGCGCGGTCAGCTCCTTGCTGATGCCGCGGAGCTGGAGGGCGAAGAAGGGGTCGGCGAAGACCCTGGTCTCCGGTTCGGCGATGACGACGGCGACGGCGTCGTGGCGCCTGGTGACCAGGCTTCGGGCGGCCTGGTTGGGGACGTAGCCGAGCTCCTCGACGGCCCGCCTGACCCGCTCGACGAGCGGTTCGCGCACTCCGTCGCCGCCGTTGACGACGCGCGAGGCGGTGGCCCGTGAGACCCCGGCCCGCGCGGCCACGGCCTCCAGCGTGGGGCGCGACGCTGTCTCGGTCACCTCAGGGCTCCTCCTCGGCGGTTGCCAAGAAGGATAGCCCCGGGCGGCACGCGTTGAGAGCGCTCCCCTACCGACGTCCACCGCGGCACTGCGGAACTGCCGACCGACGTCCACCGCGCCGCCGAGGGACTGCCGACTTGATCCGCCGGACAGACCCTAGGCCCTGTCGTCCTCGCGCTTGGCTCGGCTCGGTTGTACCCGTTTGGGCTCGTCCGGCATCTTTGGGTATTCGGGGGGATATGGCAGGTCCCCGAGACCGTGGTCGTGTTCGTCGCGGTCGGCCAGCTCCAGGAGCGCTTCGAGGGAGAAGGCGTGGTCGTCCATGTCGGCGTGCACATCACCGAGTTCGGCGAAGCGTTTGGGCATGGTCGCCAGGTCGAAGTCCTGGGGATGCGCTTCGCCCACCTCGTCCCAGCGCAGGGGCGCGGAGACGGGGGCGTGCGGGCGGGGCCGTACCGAATAGGCGGAGGCGATCGTGCGGTCCCGCGCGGTCTGGTTGTAGTCGACGAAGATCTTCTCGCCGCGTTCCTCCTTCCACCAGGCGGTGGTCACCTGCTCAGGCATCCGGCGTTCGAGTTCGCGCCCGGCGGCGATCGCGGCCCGGCGGACCTGGGTGAAGGTCCAGCGCGGCGCGATCGGGACGAAGACGTGCAGCCCGCGACCACCGGAGGTCTTGGGCCAGCCGCGCAGATCGCCGTACTCGTGCAGGACCTCGCGCAGCTCATGGGCTGCGCGCACGGCGTCGTCGTAGTCCGTGCCGGGCTGTGGGTCGAGGTCGATGCGGAGTTCGTCGGGGTGGTCGACGTCGTCGCGGCGCACCGGCCACGGGTGGAAGGTGAGGGTGCCGTACTGCGCGGCCCACACCACGGCCGCGACCTCGGTGGGGCACATCTCGTCGGCGGTGCGCCGGCTGGGGAAGGTGATGTGCGCGGTCGGGATCCAGTCGGGCATGTTCTTGGGCGCCCGCTTCTGGAAGAAACTCTCGCCCGTGACGCCCTCCGGGTACCGCTCTAGGGTGGTGGGGCGGTTGCGCAGGGCGCGCAGGATGCCCTCGCCGACGGACAGGTAGTACTGGGCGAGGTCCAGCTTCGTGAAGCCGCGCTCCGGAAAGAAGATCTTGCCCGGGCTGGACAGACGTACGGTCCTCCCGGCTGCGTCGAGTTCCACCGCATCGGCCATGCGAGCCACGGTAGGCGCAGCGCGCACGCCTCGCACACCGGGCGAAAGGCATCGTGTCGCCGCAGAATCGAAGCATGGATCTGCCGGTGATGCCGCCCGTGAAGCCGATGCTTGCCAAGTCCGTGGCGAAGATCCCGCCGGATATGCAGTACGAGGCGAAGTGGGACGGGTTCCGTGCGATCGTGTTCCGCGACGGCGCCGAGGTCGAGCTCGGCAGTCGTACCGGCAAGACGCTGACCAGGTACTTCCCCGAGCTGGTGGCGGCGTTGCGGGAGCGGCTTCCGGAGCGCTGTGTGATGGACGGCGAGATCGTGATCGCCAGGGAGGGCCGGCTCGACTTCGACGCGCTCACCGAGCGCATCCATCCCGCGGACTCCCGGGTACGGATGCTGGCGGAGAGGACTCCCGCCTCCTTCGTGGCCTTCGATCTGCTGGCGCTGGCCGACGAGTCGCTGCTGGACGTGCCGCTCGGCGACCGGCGGGCCCTGCTGACGATGGCGCTGTCGGGGGTGACGGCCCCGGTTCACGTGGCACCGGCGACCACGGACCGCGAGGTGGCGGAGCGGTGGTTCGAGCAGTACGAGGGCGCGGGCCTCGACGGGGTCATCGCCAAGCCGCTCAACCTGCGCTACCGGCAGGACGAGCGGGCCATGTTCAAGATCAAGCACGAGCGCACCGCGGACGTCGTCGTCGCGGGGTACCGCCTCCACAAGAGCGGGCCCGTCGTCGGTTCCCTGCTGCTCGGTCTGTACGACGACGGGGGCACCCTCCAACACGTGGGAGTGAGCGCCGCCTTCCCGATGAAACAGCGGGCACAGCTGGTGGAGGAGCTGGAGCCGCTGCGCATGGAGGACGTCGAGCGGCATCCCTGGGCGGCCTGGTCGCAGGAGTCGGCGCACGAGTCCGCGCGGCTGCCGGGCGCGCCCAGCCGGTGGTCGACGAAGAAGGACTTCTCCTGGGTGCCGCTGCGGCCCGAACGGGTGGCGGAGGTGGCGTACGACCACATGGAGAACGGCGTGCGGTTCCGTCACACGGCCCGCTTCCGCCGCTGGCGCCCGGACCGGACCGCGGAGAGCTGCACGTACAGCCAGTTGGACGAGCCCGTCGGGTACGACCTCGCGGAGATCCTCGGCCCGCAGAACTGACTCCGTCACCCGCACAACCGACCCGCGTTCCGATCGGTCCAATAAGTGGGCTGATCGGCCCAACTCGGCGCGCGCGAACAGAAGTGAGCGGGTATGGCCACCGATGAACCTATGAGCGCACAATCCATGGCACGGGACAGGGTGGCACGTTGAGCATGCGACAGATGGCGCGGACGCGGTGCGGCGCGATGACGGCGGCGCTGCTGACCGTCGCCGCGGTCGGCTCTTTGATGACGGGCTGCTCCTCGGGCAGTAGCGCCACCGACGACGGACGCGCCCCGGGACCGAACCGCAGCCAAGGGCAGGAGACGGGTCCGACCCAGAGCCCGTCGAGTACCGCCAGTGCCGGTCCCGTACTCGCCGTGAAGATCGACAATGTGGGTGCGGCGCGCCCTCAGACGGGTCTCGACGCGGCGGACGTCGTCTACGCGGAGCAGGTCGAGGGCGGTCTGAGCCGGCTGATGGCCATCTACGCGAGCAAGCTGCCCAAGACCGTCGGGCCGGTGCGCAGTGCGCGCGAGTCGGACCTGGAGCTGCTGCGCCAGTTCCACATGCCGACGCTCGCCTTCTCGGGTGCCCAGCACAAGCTGCTGCCGGTCATCGCCAAGGCGCCCCTGCACGCGGTGTCGGCCGACCAGGGCTCCAGCGCGTACTACCGCAGTGCCTCCAAGGTCGCCCCCCACAACCTCTTTCTGCACCCGGAGCAGCTCATGCGCTCCGCGCCGGGGGCCGCCGCCCTCACCACAGGGTTCCACTTCGGTGCCGCCCCGGCGGGCGGGAGCCCGGAGACCTCCCGCACGGTGCGCTTCCCCGCGGCCCGCTTCACCTTCGCCTGGTCGGCGAGCAAGCACCGCTGGCTGGTGTCGATGGACGGGACGCCGACGGTGACGACGGACGGGACGCGGGTGGCGCCCGCGACCGTCGTCGTGCAGTACGTGAAGGTGCGCGACTCCAAGTACCACGACGTCCTCGGCAACAACACGCCGTACACGGAGACGGTGGGCTCGGGCACGGCGAAAGTGCTGCGCGACGGCAAGGTCTTCGACGCCGACTGGAAGCGCCCGACCGCCGGCGACGGCACGGACTTCACGACCACCGACGGTGCGCCGATGAACTTCGCGAAGGGGCAGGTGTGGGTGGTCTTCGCCAAGGCATGACGACGAAGCCGTGACCGCGGTGGGCGACGGGACTTGTGGGGCTCATCGGGCTATCAGGCTCATCGGACCCATCGGACGATGGCGGCCTACCCGATGACCACCACTCGTGCCCACGCGGGCGGTGAGTCCGGTGTGTAGTCGGGATCGTCCTCGTCCCCCGACCCGGCCGCCGACGCCCGGGGGAACAGACCCACCACCGTCCGGCACGGTGGCCGGTCCGGCCACGGCGTCTGCCCGTCCGTCAGGACCACGACGACGTCCGGTCGGGGCTGCGCCCGGAGCGCCTTGGCGAAGCCCGTGCGCAGGTCCGTACCCCCGCCGCCCACCAGTGGTATTCCCTCGGCACGGCACAGCGGGTGCGCGATCGGGGCCGCCGCGTCGCAGGGCACCACGGTGACCAGGTCGCGGCGGCCGCCCACGGCGCGGGAGATGGCGGTGACCTCGAGGAGCGCGCTGCCCAGTTCGGCGTCACTGACCGACCCGGAGGTGTCGATGACCACGCAGACCCGCGGCGGCCTGCGCCGCAGGCTCGGCAGCACGGCGCCGGGCACCCCGGCCGAGCGCCGCGACGGCCGGCCGTACGTGTAGTCCTCCCCCACGCCGGAGGCCGAGGCCGCCGAGCGGACCGCCGCGCCCAGCAACTCGCGCCAGGGCTGCGGCGGGTGGAACGCTTCGTCCGCCCACCGCCGCCACCCGTTCGGGGTGTCTCCCGGACGGGCGGTGATGCCCTGCGCCACCCGGAACCGGACCGCGTCCTGTTCCTGCGGGCTGAGGCCGTGCGCGCCGTCCGGGCCGAGGTCCCACTCCCGTTCGAGTCCGTCGGCGCCGCTTCCGCAGTCCAGCCAGGCCAGGCTCTGGGTGAGCGCCCCGAGGTGGAACTGGCGCAGGTAGTCCTCCATGAGTTGTCCCTCGGGCAGCTTCAAGAACCCTGGCGTGACGACGCCTTCGGGCCGGAGCAGTCCGTCGCCGAACGCGTCGTCGTTGATCTCGCAGTCCGCGGCGATGTTCATCCGCAGCCGTTCCCCCGGGCCGGTCAGTCCGCGCTCTCGCGCGACCCTGTCCCCGCGCCCGTGATGGTCGCGCAGGAGGTGCGACACCTCGTGCACCCATACCCCGGCCAGTTCCTCCACCGGGGTCCGGTCCACGAACGCCGGCGAGACGTAGCAGCGCCAGTGCCGGTCGACGGCCATCGTCGGTACGCGCCGCGACTCCACCGTGTGCAGGGCGAACAGCGCCGTGGCCAGGTAGGGCCGGACCCGGGCGGCGTGCAGCCGGGCGGCGAAGAGCTTGTCGAGGTCCAGTGTCCCCGGTGCGGCCGCGGGCGCCGTCATCGGCCGGCCTTCGCGGCGGCCGCGGTCCGGACCGCCGCCCGGTCCGCCCGTCGGGACAGGGACACCGCTCCGGCAAGCCGCTCGATCGCTGCCGGAACGTCCCAGTCCTCCTGGCGCAGCGAGGCGAGTGTGGTCGCGGGGACGACCACGAGGTCCGGGGCTCCGGTCTCCAGCGCCCGCACCAGAAGCGCCCATGCCGCGTCCCAACGGGACTTCTCCGGACGCCCACGGACCGCGGCCACCACACCGTCGAGCACGGCTTGGCGGAGATCCCCCCGCTCGGGCAGGTCGGCACCCGCCGGGTCGGCGAGCAGCGTCTCGGGGTCCGGGAGGTCCATCCGGTCCAGGCTGGCCAGCAGTTCCAGCCCCGGACCGTCCCCCACTGTGCCCCTGACCAGCAGGGAAAGCACTTCCCGGGAGGAGCCGGCCGCGGTGGCGAAGGCGATGAGGCCCAGGGTCATCTCCCAGCTTCGGGGCGACGGCCAAGGGCCGCCCCGGCGCGTCTCGTTGCTGGGCAGCCGGTGCACGAGCCCAGGCCGGGCGGAGAGGAGCCCGCACACCGCGCGGCGGGCGAAGTCCACGGCCTCCGGCAACCGCTCCGGGTCGAGCCGGGGCAGTGTCGCCCGCGGCCACGTCCCACCGAGGCCGCGTACCACGACCTCGTGGTCGTGGGTCCACTGAAGATGCACGAACCGGTTGGCCAGCGGCGGACTCAGCTCCCAGCCGTCGGCAGCCGAGGACCGCGGATTGGCGGCAGCCACGATCCGGACCTCGGGCGGCAGTTGCAGGGCGCCGATCCGCCGCTCCAGGACGAGACGGAGCAGGGCGGCCTGGACGGCCGGTGGCGCGGTGGACAGCTCGTCCAGGAACAGCAGCCCTCGGCCCGCCCGTACCAGTCGCACGGCCCAGTCCGGCGGGGCCATCGGGACACCCTGCTGCGCGGGATCGTCTCCGACGATGGGCAGTCCGGAGAAGTCGGACGGTTCGTGCACGCTGGCGATCACGGTGGTCAGCGGAAGGTCCAGGGCCGCGGCGAGCTGTGTCAGTGCCGCGGTCTTGCCGATCCCCGGCTCACCCCACAGGAGCACGGGCAGATCGGCGGCCACGGCCAGCGTCAGTGCCTCCAGCTGGATGTCGGGGCGCGGTTCGGTGCCGGCGTCACGCAGCAGGGCCAGCAACGCGCCGGCGACGTCCATCTGAGAGGCGGGGGCCGGGTCGGACGGAGTGCCGGTCACAACGAACGGTGTACATGTGGGCATATTTCATCACCTTTGGGTCGTGGTGGAACAGGCGGGTGGGTGCTTGGCGGGTGGCCGGTCGATGCTCGGCGGCCGGGTCGGCCCAGGAGGGGGCGGAGGTCCCTGGGTCAGCGAGAGGTCGTGTGGCGCGGGTGCGCTCGGTGCCCGCGAGGGCGGTCGGGGCCGGGGAGCAGGCGGCCGGATCCGGGGCCGGGGCCGGTCATGCCCGCCCTGAACAGGCCGTACGTGATCCGCCGTAGCGCGGCCGCCTCGAGCTCGTCCCGTAGAGGGCCGCTGCGCAGCACCGCGTCCGGGCCCAGCAGGCCCTCGACGACGTCCAGCGCACCGGCGGTGTCGCCATGGATCAGCCGTTCGCGGACACCGGTGAGACAGTCCGGACGACGGTGCGCCTCGTCGATGGCCCGCAGGCAGGGCAGCGGCGTCCCGGTCAGAGCGACCAGCAGTTCCTCCCGGCGGATCTCGGCCGGGTCGTGGTCCAGCGGCGCCAGCACCCCGTCGACCAGGCCGATACGGTGCCGGGCTCCCCGGCACTCCACCAGACGCGGCTGCCCGGCCCGGTCCGATGCCCGGGAGGAGGCCGTCGGCGAATGATCCGGTACCAGTGCCGAGGCGACCAGCGGATGCAGCCGACCGACCTCGATCGAACCGGTGCGGATCAGTTCCAGATCGGGCAGCAGCCAGGTGGCCGCGTCGGGCAGGACGGGCAGCGCGGAGACGTTGCCGTCCCTGGGCGCCGCCGCGATCCGCACAGCCGGCGGTCCGACGCCGTCCCTGTCCGCGACCACGTCCAGGACCAGCCGGTCCCGCGCCCCGAGCCGCACGGTGACGGTACCGGCCGTCCGCCCCTCGGCGTGGAGCAGAATCCTCGCCTCGGCCGCCCACCGATCCACGGCACACCCGCGCCCCCGCGGCACGAACCCCAGCGGATCCGGGTTCTCGGGGCGGCCGTCGGCGGGCCGCCGGTCTGCCCCGGACCGTGTCCGCAGTTCATCGGTCCTGCGCGCGTCCCACAGATGGCGGTGCAGGTCGAGACGGAACCGGCGGCTGGGATGGGGGTGCGGATGCCGGCGGACACCGGCCTCGAAGTGGGATCGGCCGTGAGATCCGTCGTGCGGTCCGTCGCAGGGTCCTTCGCGGGGTCCGTCGCGAGGTCCGTCGCGGGATCCGTCGCGGGGTCCGTCGCGGGGTCCGTCGTGCGGTGCGGCCCACAGGGCGAGGCTGATCCGCTGGCCGCCGTCCGCCCAGGCCGGCGGAGTGCGGACCACGAGGTGCACCGGACCTACGCCGTCACGGCCTTGGGCGTCGTACCGAGCCAGGGCGATGGTCAGCCCCGGACGCAGCAACCCGTGCGGAGCGATCCTCGGCATGTGCCAGCGCAGCAGGTCAGGAGCCAGATGGCGGAGATCGGCACGGACCCGAGCGGCGAGGTCGTGGCCGTGAGTACGCGCCACGGAACGCAGGTTGAGATCGACATCGATGCCTGCGGCGGCGCACGCCCCCGCCCAGTCCCCGGCACGGCGGCGGGCGGTCGCAGTCTCGATCATGGCGGGCGGCACGGCGAACTCTCGCACGGGCAGCCAGAAGGAAAGGCGGGAATCCCCATTCGCGGTCTGAGTGAGCATCAGCACTCACCTTGCGCGGATGGGACCCCCATTCTGCCGACAGAGTGAGTCATCATCGCGGGGAGCCTAGCGCTCCTGACCGTGATCTGTCAGATGTTTTCGCCTGGCACCTCCTGGTGAGGGAACGCCTAGCGTTTCCCAGTGAGGGGCTCCGTCGGGTTGCGCAGCCCCTCCGCGGCGTCCGAGACACGCTGGATGAGGTCGAAGAAGACGGTCTGCTCCTCGGCGGAGAGCGGGGCCAGGAAGACCTGGTTCATACGCGCCGTACGCACGGTCAGCTTGCGGTGTGTACGCGTCCCCTCGTCGGTGAGGCGCAGCAGGAAGCGCCGGCCGTCCTGCGGATCGCGCACCTTGTCGAGCAGGCCCCGGCGGCTGAGCCGGCTGATGACCTCGGCGATGGTCGACCGGTCCAGGCCCACCCGCTCCCCCACCGTGCGCTGATCCAGTCCCGGCTCCGCGACCAGCGCGTTCAGGACAGCGAACTGCGGCGAGGTGATCTCCTCGGAGACCATCGTGTTCCACAGCAGATAGTGGGCCTGCTGGAGTCGCCGGGCGAGGTGCCCGGGGTGGGTGGTGAGGTCCACCGCGGCCATGTGCGCTCCCCCTGGGTGAGTCCGTCATTTCATTGGTGCACTGAACGATACCGTGCATCACCCGGATGCGTACCAGCGTGTTCATGGCCGTCCACCCGCCGATCTCCTGGAGGTCTTGACGGCTCGGGCCGCTGATGGCAGCGTGAGTGAAACCTCGCAGAAATAATCAGTGCCCTGAGTAATTGAGGGTCTGGACGCTTGGAAGAGATGGGGCTTCACGGATGGACAAGGTGGTCGCCACAGCCCTGGAGGCGGTGGCCGATGTGCCGGAAGGCGCGACCCTCGCGGTCGGCGGTTTCGGGCTGAGCGGTGTGCCGAACGTACTGATCGAGGCGCTGTACGAGCGCGGGGTCGGCGGCCTGGGCGTGGTCTCCAACAACTGCGGGGCGATGGAGTCCGGGCTCGCGGTACTGCTGTCCGCCGGGCGGATCGCGCGGGTGACCGGCTCCTACATCGGGGCGAACAAGGAGTTCGCGCGGCAGTATCTGGCGGGTGAGCTGGAGGTGGAGATGATCCCGCAGGGCACGCTCGCGGAGCGATTGCGGGCGGGCGGTGCGGGGATCCCGGCCTTCTACACCCCGGCCGGGGTCGGCACCCAGGTCGCGGACGGCGGCCTGCCCTGGCGCTACGACGGCTCCGGCGGCGTGGCGCTGGCGTCGCCGCCGAAGGAGGTGCGCGAGTTCGACGGCACCGAGTACGTGCTGGAGCGCGGCATCCGCACCGATTTCGCGCTGGTCCGGGCGGCGAAGGGCGACCGGCACGGCAACCTCGTCTTCAGCAGGTCCACCCGGAACTTCAACCCCCTCGCGGCGATGGCGGGCAGGGTGACGATCGCCGAGGTGGAGGAGCTGGTCGAGCCCGGCGCGATCGACCCGGACGCCGTGCATCTGCCGGGGATCTTCGTGCAGCGGGTCGTCGCGCTGACTCCGGAGCAGGCCGCCGCGAAGATGATCGAGAAGAGGACGGTGAGCGGCTGATGGCGTGGACACGCGAGGAGATGGCGGCCCGTGCGGCACGCGAACTCCAGGACGGCCAGTACGTCAATCTCGGCATCGGACTGCCGACGCTGATCCCCAACCACCTCCCGGCCGGCGTCGAGGTGATCCTCGAGTCGGAGAACGGAATCCTCGGCACCGGCCCCTACCCCACCGAGGACCAGGTCGACCCGGACCTCATCAACGCCGGCAAGGAGACCGTGACGGTCCTGCCGGGCGCCTCCTTCTTCGACTCGGCGCTGTCGTTCTCGATGATCCGGGGCGGGCACATCGACGTGGCCGTGCTCGGCGCGATGCAGGTGTCCGCGGGCGGCGATCTGGCGAACTGGGCCGTCCCGGGGAAGATGATCACCGGGATCGGCGGCGCGATGGACCTGGTCCACGGTGCCCGCACCGTCATCGTCGTCATGACCCACACCGCCAAGGACGGCACCGCGAAGATCCTTCAGGAGTGCGCGCTGCCGCTCACCGGCAAGGCGTGCGTCAACCGGATCATCACCGACCTCGGCGTCCTCGATGTCACCGACGAGGGCCTGGTGCTCATCGAGACCGCGCCCGGCGTCACGGCCGGAGAGATCATCGCCAAAACCGACGCCGAGCTGACCGTCGCGGAGGGCCTGCAGTGAAAACCGTGTACATCGTCGACGCCGTACGCACCCCCATCGGCCGCTACAACGGCGCCCTGGCGAGCGTGCGCCCGGACGACCTCGCCGCCCACGCCATCCGGGAACTCCTGGCGCGCACCCCGGACCTGGACCCCGCCCGGATCGAGGACGTCTACCTCGGCAACGCCAACGGCGCCGGTGAGGAGAACCGCAACGTCGCCCGCATGGCCGCGCTGCTCGCGGGCCTGCCCACCTCGGTACCGGGTGTGACGGTCAACCGGCTGTGCGCCTCCGGTCTGGAGGCGGTCATTCAGGCGGCCCGGGCCATCGCGGTCGGAGACGCCTCCATCGCCGTGGCCGGTGGTGTGGAGTCGATGACCCGCGCTCCGTACGTCCTGCCCAAGAGTGACCGGCCCTTCCCCGCCGGACACACCGAGCTGTACTCCACCACCCTCGGCTGGCGCATGGTCAACCCGAAGATGGACCCCCAGTGGACCATCCCCCTCGGCGAGTCCGCCGAACTCATCGCAGACAAACACAAGATCGGCCGCGAGCAGCAGGACGAATACGCCCTGGGCAGCCACCGCAAGGCAGCGAAGGCCCAGCAGGAGGGCCTGTTCGACCGCGAGATCACCCCCGTGCCGATCCCCCAGCGCAAGGGCGACCCGGTCGTCTTCACCGCCGATGAATCCGTCCGCCCCGACGCCTCCCCCACCGCCATGGCCAGGCTCAAGCCGTCCTTCCGCACCAGCGACGGCACGGTCACCGCGGGCAACGCCTCCCCCCTCAACGACGGCGCCGCCGCCCTCCTCCTGACCGACGAGGAAGGGCTGAAGGCCACCGGCCGTGAGCCCCTCGCCCGCATCAGTGCGAGCGGCGTGTCCGCGACCGACCCCCAGTACTTCGGACTCGCCCCCGTCGAGGCAGTCACCCGCGCCCTGGCCAAAGCCGGCAAGACCTTCGCGGACCTGTCCGTCCTCGAACTGAACGAGGCCTTCGCCGCCCAGGTCCTCGGCTGCCTCGCCGAATGGCCCGAGTTCGACCCCGCGATCCTCAACCCCCAGGGCGGCGCGATCGCCCTCGGCCACCCCCTGGGCGCATCCGGCGCCCGCCTCGCCGGCACCGTCGCCCACCAGCTCGCCCGTCAGGGCACCGGCACCGGCGTCGCCACCCTCTGCATCGGCGTCGGCCAGGGCCTCGCCCTCGTCCTCGAACGATAGGAAGTCGACCATGGCCCTCACCCAGTCGGACATCGACGTCGAGATCAAGGATCTCCAGGACGCGTACGACAAGGCGGTCGCCGGCGGAGCGCCGGTTCGAAACCACCCGTCGCGCGACTACCCCCCGTACCGCAGCTCCCTGCTGCGCCACCCCAAGCAGCCGCTGGTCGCCGTCGACGGCGGCGACCCGGAGACGGTCGAGCTGTCGGGTCCGGTGTTCGGCGTCACCGACATCACCGAGCACGACAGCGACCTGACCATCCAGCACCGGGGCGAGCCGATCGGCGAGCGCATGACCGTCTCGGGCCGGCTGCTCGACCGCGACGGGCGTCCCGTGCGCGGTCAGCTCATCGAGATCTGGCAGGCCAACGCCGCCGGTCGTTACGCCCATCTGCGCGAGCAGCACCCGGCGCCACTGGACCCCAACTTCACCGGTGTCGGGCGTACTCTGACGGATGATCAGGGCCGGTACAGGTTCACCACGATCAAGCCGGGCCCCTACCCGTGGGGCAACCACACGAACGCGTGGCGGCCCGCACACATCCATTTCTCGGTCTTCGGTACGGCGTTCACCCAGCGGCTGATCACCCAGATGTACTTCCCGAGCGACCCGCTGTTCCGTTACGACCCGATCCTGCAGTCCGTGACGGACCAGGCGGCGCGCGACCGTCTGATCGCCGCCTACCGGCACGATCTCTCCCAGCCCGAGTTCTCCATGGGCTACGAGTGGGACATCGTCCTCGACGGTCCCTCCGCCACCTGGATCGAGGAAGGTCGTTGACCATGACCGAGCGGTTGCTCCCCACCCCGTCCCACACCATCGGCCCCTTCTACGGCTACGCGCTGCCCTTTCCCGGCGGCGGTCAGGTCGCGCCGCAGGGCCACCCCGAGGCGATCACCCTGCACGGGTACGTGCTCGACGGCGCGGGCAAGGTGATCCCGGACGCCCTCCTGGACTTCTGGCAGGCGGCGCCCGACGGCTCCCTCAAGGGTGCCCCCGGCTCGATGCGCCGCGACCCGTCGACGGGCGGCTTCCTCGGCCGCAGTGGCGTCGACTTCACGGGCTTCGGCCGGGTCGCCACGGACGCCGACGGTCAGTACGCGCTGCACACCCTGCCGCCGGGCAATGCCGGACTTCCGTACATCAGCGTGTGTGTGTTCGCGCGCGGTCTGGTGCACCACCTCTTCACCCGCGCGTACCTCGCCGACGGCGCCGACCCGCTGCTCGACTCGCTCCCGGCCGACCGGCGCGCCACGCTGATCGCGGCCGAGGGCGCGAACCGGACGTACCGTTTCGACATCCGCCTTCAGGGCGAAGGCGAAACGGTCTTCCTGGAGTTCCAGTGACAGCTGCCGGCCCGGTCCGTTCCGAGTCCGATGGCGACGCCGACGCCGGGCTGCTCGCCCCCGGGTGGGCGGGCTCCCCCGCGGCGTCCGTGACCACGGACGGCGCGTTTCTGGGGGCGCTCCTCGACGCGGAGGCGGCGCTGGCCCGCGCTCAGGCGGGGCTGGGGCTCGCGCCGGACGCGGCGGCGTCGGCGGTGTCCGCCGTGGCCGTGGCGGACCTCGATGTCAGGTCGATCGCGCTGCGCGCCCGAGGCGGCGGCAATCCGGTGATTCCGCTGGTGGCGGATCTGACGGCGGCGGTCGGCAAGGAGTACGGTCCCTACGTCCACCGGGGCGCGACCAGCCAGGACATCCTGGACACGGCGCTGATGCTGGTCGCCCGTCGCACGCTGGACCTGGTCCTGGCGGATCTGGAGCGGACGGCGCGGGCCCTGGGCCGACTCGCCGCCGCGCACCGGGACACGGTGATGCCGGGGCGGACCCTCACTCAACACGCCGTACCGACGACCTTCGGGCTGAAGGCGGCGGGGTGGCGGTCGCTGGTGCTGGACGCGCGGGACCGGCTCGCGGTTCTCCGGCTTCCCGTCCAACTGGGCGGGGCCGCAGGGACGTTGGCCGCCTTCGCGGCGTTCGGCGCCGTGGATCCGGGCGCGCTCGTGACGGCGTACGCCGGTGAACTCGGCCTCGCGGAACCGGCGTTGCCCTGGCACACCCTGCGGACTCCGATCGCTGACCTGGCCGGCGGCCTGGCCTTCACGGCCGGGGCCCTCGGCAAGATGGCGGCCGATGTGCTCACCCTCTCCCGCACGGAGATCGCCGAGGTCTCGGAGGGGAGCGGTGGCGGGTCGTCCGCGATGCCGCACAAGGCCAACCCGGTGGCGGCCACCGTGATCGCCGCCGCCGCGCGGCGCGCGCCGGGACTCGCCGCCACGCTCTTCGGGTCGATGGTCGCCGAGGACGAGCGGCCGGCCGGTGCCTGGCACGCCGAGTGGGAGCCGTTGCGCGAACTGCTGAGGCTGGTCGGAGGCGCCGCCCACAACGCCGTCGAGCTGGTCGAAGGGCTCCGGGTGAACGCGGACGCCATGCGCGAACACCTCGGTCTCACCCATGGGTTGATCGTCTCGGAACGCCTGGCCGTCGAACTCGCCCCGGTGCTGGGGCGGGCCCGCGCCAAGGAGCTGCTGACCCGGGCCGCCGAACGGGCCGTCGCCGAGCGGCGGCCCCTCGTGGACGTACTCGGTGAGGAGGCGGAGCTCAAGGAGCTCGACCTCGTGGAACTCACCGACCCCACCCGCTACACGGGCTCCGCGGGAGCCCTCACCGACCGTGCTCTGGAGCGAACGTGACCCGCAAGCTGCTCAACCACCTCGCCGAGGGCCCCGAGACCGCTCCCCCCTTGCTCCTCGGGCCCTCGCTGGGCACGTCCTACGCCCTGTGGGACGAAGTCGCGCCCGAGCTGTCCGCCACCCACCGGGTGGTGCGCTGGGATCTGCCGGGACACGGGGGGTCGGCGCCGGACCTGATCGGGCCGGGAGCCACCGTCGGGGACCTCGCCGCCCTGGTCCTCGACCTCGCCGACTCGCTCGGCGTCGACCGCTTCGCCTACGCGGGCGTCTCGCTCGGCGGCGCGGTCGGTCTGCACCTCGCCGTCCACCACCCGGAGCGTGTGTCGTCCCTCGCCGTCCTCTGCTCCTCGGCGCACTTCAACGGCTCCAAGCCGTGGGAGGAGCGTGCGGAGCTGGTACGCCGGGAGGGGCTGGCCGCGCTCGCCGAGAACGCGAACTCCCGTTGGTTCACACCCGGTTTCACCGTGCCGCGGTTGATCGAGGACCACCGCGACGCGGACCCGGAGGCGTACGCCGCCTGCTGTGACGCGCTCGCCGCCTTCGACCTGCGCGACCGGCTCCCCGAGATCTCCGCGCCCACCCTGCTGATCGCGGGCCGCCAGGACCCGGCGACGCCGCCCGCCCATCTGCGGGAGATCGCGGACGCGGTGGCGAGCGCCACGCTCCTCGAGCTCCCTGGAGCCTCGCACCTGGCGCCCGCGCAGTGTCCGACGGCGGTGCTCACGGCGCTGCGGGCCCACTTCGACGGGGGCGCCAAACGGGGCATGGACGTGCGGCGTGAGGTGCTGGGCGACGCCCATGTGGACCGGGCGCAGGCCCGGCAGACCCCCTTCACCGCCCGCTTCCAGGACTTCATCTCGCGCTACGCCTGGGGCGAGATCTGGACCGATCCGACGCTCTCGCGCCGCGAACGCAGCATGATCACCCTGACCGCGCTGGTCGCGCACGGTCACTACGACGAGCTGGCCATGCACGTCCGGGCGGCGCGCCGCAACGGGCTGACCCCGGAGGAGATCGGCGCCGTACTGCTGCAGACGGCCGTGTACTGCGGTGTCCCGGCGGCGAACTCGGCGTTCGCGACGGCTCAGCGGGTGCTCGCCGAGGAGGAGGGCGACGACGGCGCCGCAGGCTGAGCCTGCCCGTCCGCCGCGGACACCTCGTCCTCGCACACGGCCTGGCGACTACCTCAGCCCTCTCCCCGTCGCCAGGACCTCCTCCGCCCTCGCCGCCAGCCCGTCCGCCCCGCACGAGCGCGCCAGCGTCAGGCCCTTGCCCAGCTCCGAGACCGAGCGCGCCGCGATGCCGTACTCGACGCGGGCCGCCGCGTGTTCGTACTGGCAGGGCGAGGCCTCCAGGTAGGTGACCGCCTGGGCGGCCAGGCGTACCGCGCGCTGGCCCGATTCGAGGGCCGCCGCGCAGCGCAGTGCCTCGCCGATCGCGGTGTCCGTGCCGAAGCGCTCGGCCTGGCGGCGGGCGTCGGTGGCCAGTGCGCCGGCGCGGGCCGGGTCGTCCGAGGCGAGCGCGCGGGCGAGGTCGAGCGCCCAGGGCGCCATCACCGTGTTGTGGTGGCCGCGCGCGGCGGCGGCCTTCTCGGCGGCCTCGAGTTCGTTGATGCCGTCCTTGACGCGGCCGACGGCGAGCAGCAGCCGGCCGCGTACGGACCGGGTGTCGGGCAGCACGATGGTGGACGGGTACGGGGGTGCGAAGCCGTACTGCTCGGCGATCGCCCAGGCCTCCTGGACGTCGCCGCGGGCGAGCAGCGTGTCGACGAGGCCGCAGGTGGCGGACCAGTACAGGGGCAGCCCTCGCCCGACCCGCTCGGCGATGCGCAGCGACTCGCGCAGGGTGGTCTCGGCGTCCCTGAGGCGGCCCCGCCTGCGGTGGGCGAGACCGAGGAAGGCGTGTGCCAGGGCGAGGTGGCCGCCGCTCCATCCGGCGCTCGTGTAGGAGCGCAGCGCCTCGGAGAAGAGGCTCTCGGCCCGGTCGAGCCGGTCCGCGTAGGCGTACGAACTGCCCAGCATCATGAGGAGTTCGATGCCCCACTCGGTGTCGGTCCAGCCGAGTCCGGGCGCGAGGCGGCCGTTGACGAGAGCGCGGTCGCAGAGTTCCACGACCTCCTCCGCGCTCTCGCCACGGGTCATCGCGTCGAAGCCGCGCAGTATCAGCAGGGCGCGCTCGGAGTTGTCGCGTCCCGTGCAGGTCTTGACGAGATCGGCGAGGCTTCGGGAGCGTCCCGGAACGTGGTCCTCACCCGCGTGGATGCCCTCCCACATGTAGTGGACGGCCTGAAGCCGCATCCGGGCGGGGCCCGGGTCGAGCCGGGCGGCCTCCGTGTCGACCGTGCGGACGGCCTCGTCCAGCTGGTCGTTGTGGACCAGGGCCTGGGAGAGGCGGAAGACGGCGTTCACCCGCAGATCGCCGTCGAGGCCGGACTGGTCGAGCGCGGTGCGCAGATGGCGGATCGTGGTGGCGGGAGCGGTCAGGAGGGTGGCGCAGCCCAGTTCGTAGAGCACACCCGCGTGGACCTCCGGAAGCGGGGGTTCCGCCAGGGCGCGCTCCAGACAGCGCCTGGCCGCGTCGGGCGCGCCGACGGCGAGGTGTTCGCGGGCGGCCTCGCGCATCTGCTCGACGAGTTCGGGGTCGTCGTCCGGGTGTACTTCGAGGAGGTGGCGGGAGGCGGCAGCGGCGCCGCGGCCCGATTCATTGACCGCCCAGGCGGCCTGGCCGTGCATCGCGGTGCGCAGCGCGTCGGGGATCGAGCGGTAGACGGCGCTGGCGATGAGGGGGTGTACGAACTCCAGTTCGCCGCCGGTCAGTTCGCGGCTCGCGGGTTCGGTCGCGGCGAGGATACGGGCCGCGCCGAGCAGTTCGGCGCAGCGCACGGCCTCGTCGCGCTGCATCCCGGCGAGCTGGGCGGCGAGGTCGAGGGAGATCCCGGTGCCGAGGATCGCGGCCGCCCAGGCGAAGCGGGTGGCGTCGATGCCGAGCCCTTCGAGGCGGGCGACGAGTCCGCGGCCGCGTGCCGAGCGGTTCAGGGCGCGCAGTTCGGCGGCCGAGGCCTCGACCGGTTCCAGCTCGCTGTCCTGCACCTTGGCGAGCAGTTCGACGGTCTCGTACGGGTTGCCGCCGGTGACTGCCCACACTTCGCGGCAGAACGGGGCGTCCGCGTGCTCGCCGACCGTGGCGCGGGTCAGCCCCGCGGTGGCCTCGGGGGTCAGCGCGCTGAGCGTGCGGACCGGGCGGGCCGCGGCGGCGACGGCCTCCAGCTGGCGGACCCGCTCACCGCTGACGTCACCCGGCCTGCGGGCGACCACGACGAGGACGGGCAGGTCGTCGAGGCGCTCGGCGAACGCGACCAGCCACTGCAGGGTCTCCTGGTCGGCCCAGTGCGAGTCGTCGACGATCAGGACGAGGGGCCACTCGCGCTTGGCCAGCCGCCGCACCGCGACGACCAGTCCGTCGCACACGCCCTGCGGGTCGGCCTGGCGCTCGCCGGGTTCGGCGATGCCGAGCGCGGGTCCGGCGATGTCGTACCAGTCGCCCAGGTATTCGCGGGCCTCTTCGGGCATCAGCGAGACGATGGCGGGCTGGAGGAGTTGCCGTATGACGTTGAAGGGAACGGAGGTGACGGTCTCGCCGCCGCGGGCCGACCACACCGTGCAGCCGTGGGCCTCCGCGATCCGGCGTGCCTCGGCGAGCAGCGCGGTCTTGCCGATGCCCGCCTCACCGCTGAACACCAGCAGGCTGCCGGAGGACGCGGCGTCGGCGCGCAGGGCCCTGACGGCCTCCACGACGTCGGCGATCTCCGCCTCGCGCTCCCACAGGGAGGACGAGGAGGCCGGTTCCGGCCATGCCTCCGTCATGCCGCTACCTCCGCAGGTCGCCCGTACGACGTACAGACATTGAGCCTAGCCGTCCGGAAGCCGATGTGGAGGCGGGTCGGGGCACCTGTTGCCGAGACGGGTGACAAGAGGTGTCCGCAGGCGACGCGGTGGGGCGCCGACCAGCCGTGGTGAAAGTCATCGACAGTCAAAAGCCCCGAAAATGACGCTTACTTTCCCATGGACAACGAGGAGGAGGGACCCATGAGCGGCGCCCGCGTGCACGACTCCGTCCCGCACACCGCCCGTCCCCCGCGCCAGCGGCGCGGGGCCCTGCTGGCGGGCTCGGTCGGCAACTTCGTCGAGTGGTACGAGTTCGGGGTCTACGGCTACTTCGCGACCGTCGTCGCGGCGCGGTTCTTCACCCCGGAGGGCAGCAGCGAGACCGAGGGTCTGGTGAGGACGTACGCGTCCTTCGCTCTGGCGTTCTTCTTCCGGCCGGTGGGCGCTGCGCTGTTCGGACGGCTGGGGGACCGCATCGGGCGCCGCCCGGTGCTGATCCTGGTGATCGCGCTGATGACGGGCGCCACGACGCTCATCGGCGTGCTGCCCACCTACGCCACGGCCGGCGCCCTCGCACCATGGCTGCTGACCTTCCTCCGGGTGGTCCAAGGGCTGTCCGCGGGCGGGGAGTTCGGGGGCGCGGTCTCGGTCATGACGGAGTTCGCGCCGCCGGGCAGGCGGGGGCTGTACGGGTCGTGGCAGTCGTTCACGGTGGCTCTGGGGCTGCTCGGTGGTGCGGGCGTGGCGGCGCTGCTGGCGACGGTGCTGACCGAGGGGCAGTTGAACGACTGGGGCTGGCGGCTGCCGTTCCTGCTGACACTGCCGCTGGGGCTGGTCGCGCTCCGGCTGCGGCTGCGGCTGGAGGAGACACCGGCCTTCCGGCACGAGGGGAAGCGGGAGCACCCGCCCGGGCGCGAGGTCGCGCGGACCGTCGTTCTCGGAGCGGGGCGCGTGATGGGCTGGTCGGCGGCCGGCTACACCTTCCTGGTCGTACTCCCCTCGTACCTCCAGAACACCCTCCACACCGGCTTCCGGCAGGCGCTGCTCACCACGGTCCTCGCCAACCTCGGCTTCGCGGCCACGATCGTCCCGGCGGGCCTGCTCAGCGACCGGATCGGGCGGCGCCCGGTGCTGCTCACCGGCGCAGGACTGGTCGTGGTCCTGTCCGTTCCACTGCTCAACCTCCTTCAGAACACGGGGACGTCGAACGCCGTGAAGGGTGTCGCCGTGTGCGGGGCGGGTGCCGTCGTCGGGCTGATGGCGGGACCGGGGCCCGCCATGCTCTCCGAGATGTTCCCCACGAGCGTCCGCCACACCGGCCTGGGACTCGCCTACGCCCTGTCCAATGCTGTGTTCTCGGGCTGCGCGGGCCTCATCATCACCGAGACGATGAAGCGGACCGGAAGCGTGGACATTCCCGCGTACTACGCGGCGGCGACGTGCGCCGTCAGTGCGCTCGCCCTGGCCACGCTCCCCGACAACCGAGGGAGTTGAGCACGTGCGGGTGATCGGCCTGATGTCCGGGACGTCGTACGACGCGATCGACGCGGCGGCGGCGGAACTGACCCTCGAAGGCGAGGACCTCGCCCTGCGGCCGCTCGGGATGGTCGGTGAGCCGTACGACGGCGCACTGCGCCAGGCGCTCGCTGCCGCGCTGCCCCCGGCGGCCACGACGCTGGCCGAGGTGTGCCGCCTGGACACCCTGATCGGGCAGGCGTTCGCCGCGGCGGCGGTCCGGGCCGACCGTGAACTGTGCGACGGCGGAGCCGAGTTGATCGCCTCGCACGGGCAGACTGTCTACCACTGGGTCGAGGACGGGCGGGTGCACGGCACGCTCCAACTCGGTCAGCCCGCCTGGATCGCCGAGGCGACCGGGCTGCCGGTGGTCGCCGACTTCCGCCCCAGGGACATCGCCGCCGGTGGTCAGGGCGCGCCCCTGGTGAGCCTGGTCGACCTGCTGTGGCTGCGCGGCAGGGCGGGAACTCCGGTGGCGCTGAACGTCGGAGGCATCGCCAACCTCACCGCGCCGGACGGCACCGCCTTCGACTCCGGGCCCGGGTGCGCCCTCGTCGACGTGGCCGTGCAGGGGTTGACCGGGGGACGTCTGCACTACGACGTGGACGGCGCCCTCGCCGCCCGCGGCACCGTGCACGAGCCGTTGCTGGAACGCCTGCTCGCGGAGCCGTACTACGCGCTGCCCGCGCCCAAGACCACCGGCAAGGAACTGTTCCACCTCGGTCATCTGCGCGACGCGCTGACCGGGTTCGGCACGCTCACCGCCGAGGACGTCATCGCGACTCTCACCCGGCTCACCGCCCGTACGGTCGCCGACGCGGTGCGCTCGGTGGATGCCACGGAGGTGATCGCGTCCGGCGGCGGCACCCGCAATCCGGCGCTGATGGCGATGCTGGGCGCGGAGTTGCCGGGAGTGCCCGTGCGCACGTCCGACGCTCTGGGCCTGCCCGCGGCCGCCAAGGAGGCGTACGCCTTCGCCGTGCTGGGTTTCCTGACCCTGCACGGGCTCACGGGCACCGATCCGGTGAGCACCGGGGCCCGGCATCCGAGTGTGCTCGGCTCGATCACGCCGGGGCGCGGCGGGCTGCGGCTGCCGCCGAGGGCGGGAGCGGCGCCGGTGCGACTGGTCCTGGCATGACATCCGCCGGTCGTGACGCGACACCCGGCGGCGCTTCCGAGGCGTTCTTGAAACGAATCTTCCGGATCCCTCTCATCCGCCTTTCACCCACGGCTCATACGGTGGGTCCATGACGCAGGTGACTCCTCCCGGTTGGTATCCCGACCCGGGGCAGACAAGTGACAGTCCCGCCACCGAACGCTGGTGGGACGGCAAGACATGGACGGACCAGACCCGCCCCGTCGGGTCCGCCGCCGCGTGGGGTCCCCCGACGCACCCGCCGGCCGCCGGACCGTATCCGGCGCTCGCTCCGGGCGCCCCGCGACGCGGACTGCGCACCGGCATAGCCGTCGCCGCCGCGATCGCGGTCCTCGCGGGCATCGGGGGCGGGGTGTACGCCCTGACCAAGAGCGACGGCAACGGCGGGAACAGCGCCACTTCACAGGCCCCCGGCGGGCAGAACGGCGGCCAGGGCGGATTCGGCGGGCAGGGCGGCGGCAACGGGGGCCTTGAGGGCGGAACGGGCGGCGTTCCCGGAGGCTCCGGAGGCTCGGGCGGTTCCGGGGGCCAGACTCCGGCACCGGGCCAGTCCGGGCAGCCGCAGCTCGAGGACGGCTACGCCACCGATCTGATCAGCGGCATCAGCATGCCCGTGCCCGACAACTGGACAGGCGGGAGCACCACGAAGGGTGCCGTGCTGTTGACCAAGGACACCTACAAGTGCCCCGGCGACACCTCGCAGGACTGTCAGCGCGGCGGCGCCTACTCGGCAACCGCCGCGGCACAGAAACTGAAGTCCACCACGGCGGAGGCGGCGGCCAAGGAGGACATCTCCAAGAACGCCACCGAGTCGTACGGCAAGGGCTACGGCACGATCACCTCGCACACGGAGCTCGCCTCCAAGGCGGTCACCGTGGCCGGCGAGAAGGGCTACCTCGTCCGCTGGAAGGTCGTCACCAGCAAGGGTGACGACGGCTACGTCGAGTCGCTCGTCTTCCCGTCCCCCGCCGACTCCAAGTCACTGATCGTCGTCCGCTTCGGCATCGACGTCAGCTCCAAGGCGCCCAAGGAGTCCGTGATCGACGACATCACCAAGGGCATCAAGGTGGCCTCCGGCGTGAGCGGCAACGGGCAGAACGTCTAGCCCGTAAGTCCAGCCCCGGACATGGATCGGCCGGGTGGGGTGCCCCTCCGCTCAAGAGGAACCCCACCCGGCCGGGGGTGCGCGCCGCCCCCGTCCCCACGGTGCGGCGCGAGCAGGCCGACGTCCGGTCATCCCGCGGACGGCGACCTGAGTCTCAGGTCAGGCCGAGGGCCGGAATCACGACGGCCTCGACGAATTGTGTGAGATACGCCGCATCGGCGTTCCGCCCTTCCAGCACGGGACGAACCCGCACCACACCGAACAGCTGCGCCGGGATGAACTCCAGCGCCGGGTGGTCCGCGGCGACCTCGCCCCGGGCGACCCCGCGGGCCAGGATCTCCTTGACCGCGCCGATCTCGGGCTCGACGAGCGCGTCGCGCAGCGCCTCCTGCAGTTCCTTGTCCTGGAACACGGCGTGGCCGAGCGCCTGGTGCAGCTGGCTGTCGCGGCCCGACCAGTTCCCCGCGGCCTGCGCCATCGCGCGCAGGTCCCCGGCGAGCGTGCCGGTGTCGATGCCCGAGAAGCGCGGACAGCTGTTGGCCCGCAGGGCGGCGGCCACGAACTGCGGCTTCGTCTTCCACTGGCGATAGAGCGTGGACTTGCTGCACCGGGTGCTCGCGGCCACGCCCTCCATGGTGAGCGAGTCATAGCCGCACTCGCGGATCTGCTCGAGCACGGCGTCGTAGAACTCCTGCTCACGCTCGGGCGTGATCTTGGAGCGGCGCGAGGCGACGACCGTCTCCGGTCCGTCCGCGGCCTGCGACGTCATGGCTCATCTCCTCGCTCGTGTGGATGGCTCGCCTGGTGTTCCGCTTCACACAGTGTATATCGATACGCCACTGTACCGGTACGCGTCCGTATCGGTACAGTGGCGTATCGGTACACCTTCGTATCGGTACACTTCCGTATCGATGAGTCTTGGACAGGACCCACTCCGCTGTCGAGTGAATCTCGAGTGATCGAGTGGATTCTGTCCTGGGCTCACCGCGCACCACCCCAAGCAACACCGTCAGCAAAGGGGCCGGGGGATGGAATCCCGAACCGAGCCTGCGGAAGCAGAACCAGAGCCGGCCGCGGCGATACGGCGGCCGTCGCCGCACAGCACCGCGGCACGGCCACCTCTCGTACGTGAGCTCCTGCTCGTCGTAGGGCTCTTCGTCGTCTACAAGGTCGGCAGGCAACTGGCCGACGGCCACACCGCCGAGGCCTTCCGCAACGCGAACCGCGTGTGGGACTGGGAGCGGACGCTCCACCTGCCGGGCGAAGGCTCTGTACAGGGCGCGCTGCTGCACAGCGACACCCTGGTGCACCTCGCGAACACCTACTACGCGACCGTGCACTTCCCGGCCACCGTGGCCTTCCTGGTCTGGATGTACCTGCGGCGCCCGGTCCACTACGTGTGGGCCCGCCGGGTCCTGGCCGCGGTCACCGCCGCCGCCCTGGCGCTGCACCTCACCTTCCCGCTCGCCCCGCCCCGACTGCTGGCCACCGCGGGCCTGGTGGACACCGGACAGGTGTACGGGCCCACCGTGTACGGGGCGCACCCGGCGACCGACGAGATGGCGAACCAGTTCGCGGCGATGCCCTCGCTCCACTTCGGCTGGGCCCTGATGGTGGCGATCGGCCTGATCGCCGCGACCCGCTCCCGCCTGCGCTGGCTGTGGCTGCTGCATCCGCTGCTCACCCTGCTGGTGATCGTCGGTACGGCGAACCACTACTGGCTCGACGCGATCGTGGCGACCGCGCTGCTCGGCATCGCGCTGGCCGTGATCCGTCTGCCGCGCGGGGCCGGGGCGACCGAGGCGCACGGCCTTGTCGCCGCCGAAGCGTCCGAGGAAGCCGACGCAGAAGCCGGGAATTCCGGCGGGGCCGGCGGTGCTGGCGAAAAGGAATCCGTACCGGAGCTCGTGGGGGCAAGACGATGAACGCCACACTCGCCGCCGTGGTCCTCTCGCTCTTCTCGGCCGTGGCGTACGCCGCCGCGGCCGTGGCCCAGGAGCGGCTGGCCTCCCGGACGACCGACTCGGGCATGCTGCGGCTGCTGGGCAGCGGGGCCTGGTGGTGGACCGTCGTACTGAACGCCTCCGCCGCGCTGCTGCACGTCGCCGCGCTGAAGTACGGCACGCTCACGCTGGTACAGCCGCTCGGCGCGCTCACGCTGGTGGCCGCGGTGCCGCTCGGCGCACGGGTCGCCGGACGGCGGGTCAGCGCGGTCGAGTGGCGCGGTACCGCGCTCACCCTGATCGGACTGTCCGCGCTGCTGGTCACGGCGTCCGGGCCCGCGCCCGACGATGTGCTCAGCGTGCCGCAGGCGCTGGGCGTGGCCGCCACGACGGCCGCCCTGATCGGCATCCTGTCGCGGCCCGGCGCCCGGCCGGGGCTGCGGCACGCGACCGCCTCCGGGTTCGCCTCGGGTGTCGCCTCCGCGCTCACGCAGACGGTGACCGTGGCCGTGACGGACCGCTCCGGCCCGCTGCTCAGCGCCCAGGTGATCGTGGTGGCCCTGCTCGTCGCCGCCTTCGCGGCGGGCGGACTGCTCCTGTCGCAGACCGCCTACCGGGGTGGTCTCGGCGCCCCGCTCGCCGTCGTGACGCTCGCCAACCCGGTCGCCGCCGGGGCGATAGGCCTCTTCCTGCTCGGGGAGCAGTTGCAGGGCGGCCCGGCCGGCCTGCTGCTGGCGGCCATGGGCGCGGGCGTGGCGGCGTGGGGTGTGGTGACGCTGTCCCGCTCGGTGCCGGAGCTGCCCGAACCTCTGGGGGGCGCCACGGACGAGCACCCCGTCGCCGCGGTACTGGCGTTGGAGCCAGGATCGGCGGCGTACGAACCCTCGTTGCTGCCGAAGCAGTCCGACTCGGGTCAGCTGACGCCCCTGTAGGACTCCTGGAGGGCTCCGGGGAAACGCACGACAAGAAGGGTGGGCGCGGAGATTTCCGCGGCCACCCGTGTTGTAGGGCGCCGGTTCAGCCCAGCCCGCGGGCGTCCTGCTTGAGCGCCGTGTCGACGGTGAGCGCCGTCGCGACGACGAGGCTCAGCAGGGGCTCGGGAAGCTGGTAGTGGATCTGGAGGACGTAGTTGTCCGCCGTGGTGAACATCGTCTTGGCGAGGCCTTCCCAGGTCTTGGTGATCCGGGCGACCTCGTTGTCCGTGTGGTCGACGATGGCGAAGTTCCAGGCGCGCCAGTTCTCCGCCTTGATCGCGCCGACCTGCTGACCGTTGACGTTGATCGCGAAGTTGATCTTCCCGATCATGTTCTGCTGCACGATCTCGCCGACGGGCTGCCCGTCCGGACGCTCCACGACCACCCGCGACTTGATGAACTTCGCGGGACGCGTGAGCCGCAGCACCGGCTGCCCGTAGGCGTCACGGATCTCCAGCTTGTGCGTCATGTACTGGTCGAGGCTGGAGACGAAGCGGAGCGCCTTCTTCAGACCGCTCTGGCCGACCTCGACGACCGCGCCGAGCAGGTTGCCCTGCTGATCCATGACCTTGTACTCGTTGGTCAGCTCGATCAGCTTGGCCTTCTGGTTCACCACCAGGACCGGCTCGGTGAACAGGGTGCCACCGCCGGCACCACCACCCGCGACACCCGCCTGCTGCTGCACCTGCTTCTGCACGCGAGGGTCGGGACCGGCCGACGGCTGTCCGTACGGCTGCTGGGCCTGCTGCGGAACCGTCGGCCCCGCCGGGGCCGCCTGGTCCGCGTTGGTGTGCTCGGTCCACTGCGAGCCGTCCCAGTAACGCAACGTCTGGGGCGCCCCGTGCGGATCGGGATACCAACCTGCAGGTGTGTTCGAATGCGTGGTCACCGGGGCACACTACCGTGAGTTGGCCGGAATTTGACCAGAGGCGAGATATCCATCAGACGGTGACGATCGCCGGGTCGCTCACACCCGCGTGGCCGTTCTCGACATGTCCTGCGAACCGCCGCAAGAACCCCGCGTCCACCGTGGACACGACGGTCAGGTCGTACCAGCGCCGACTCGCCCGCAGGTCCACCGTGTGCCGCACGGTCGCGCCCGCCCGCACCTTGAACGAACTCGGCCGCCCTCCGTAGCCGTTGGTGAGCTTGAGCTCGGCCGTGCCGGACCCCTTGTTGGTGAAGGTCAGTTCCACGTTCCCGTCGACGTGGCGCGCGGTGACCTCGGGTCCCGCGGTCTTGCCGGGGCCCTTGAAGACGCGCAGGAAGCCGTTGGGGCCGTGCACCGTCAGGTCGTACGAGCCGCCGGAGTACGCCGAGTTCCAGGTGTCCGAGACGGTCTTGCCGGCCTCGGTCGTGTACGTCCAGGGGCCGTCGGTGCGGTTGCCCGAGGTGATGAAGAAGGCGGCGCCGGCCTTGGCACCCGAACCGAAGGTGAGCGTGAACTTCCCGGCCGCCGCGTCCGCCGAACCGTCCACGAGGGGCGCGTACTTGAGCGGGCGGGCCGGGCGCGAGCCGCGCTCCTGCCGGGGCAGGACGGGGTTCGCGGGCGGTGTCGGCACATAGTCGGGGTGCCGGTCGTGGTCCGGCGGCTGGTAGCCGTCGGTGTCCGGCAGCGCGACCGGCTTGGTGTCCTTGCACGAGAAGTCGAAGGCGGCGGTGAGGTCGCCGCTGATCGCGCGCCGCCAGGGCGAGATGTTGGGCTCGTGCACGCCGAAGCGGCGCTCCATGAACCGGATGATCGAGGTGTGGTCGAGGGTCTCGGAGCAGACGAAACCGCCCTTGCTCCAGGGCGAGACGACAAGCATCGGCACCCGCTGGCCGAGTCCGTACGGTCCGGCGGCACGGCTCGCGTCGCCCTTGTAGAGGTCCGGGCCGACGTCGACCGTGGACTTGCCCTGCGCGGCCGACTGCGGCGCGAACGGCGGCACGAGGTGGTCGAAGAAGCCGTCGTTCTCGTCGTAGGTGATGAACAGGGCCGTCTTCGCCCACACCTCGGGGTCGGAGGTCAGCGCGTCAAGGACCTGAGCGATGTACCAGGCCCCGTAGTTCGCGGGCCAGTTGGGGTGCTCGGTGAACGCCTCGGGTGCGACGATCCAGGAGATCTTGGGCAGCTTCTTGCCCTTGACGTCGGCCTTCAGCTGGTCGAAGAAGCCCTCGCCCTTGCGGGCGTCGGTGCCGGTGCGAGCCTTGTCGTAGAGCGGATCGCCGGGCTTTGCATTGCGGTACTGGTTGAAGTAGAGCAGCGAGTTGTCGCCGTAGTTGCCGCGGTAGGCGTCCGGGATCCAGCCCCAGGAGCCGTTCGCGTCGAGGCCGTCACCGACGTCCTGGTAGATCTTCCAGGAGACCCCGGCCGCCTCCAGTCGCTCCGGGTACGTCGTCCAGTCGTAGCCCACCTCGTCGTTGCCGAGGACCGGGCCGCCACCCTTGCCGTCGTTGCCCGTGTAGCCCGTCCACATGTAGTAGCGGTTCGGGTCGGTGGAGCCGATGAACGAACAGTGGTACGCGTCGCAGATGGTGAACGCGTCGGCGAGCGCGTAGTGGAACGGTATGTCCTCGCGCGTCAGGTACGCCATCGTCGTCGACGACTTGGCGGGCACCCACTTGTCGTACTTGCCCGCGTTGAACGCGGTGTGCCCGTCGCTCCAGCCGTGCGGGAGGTCCTGGATGAACTGCAGGCCCAGGTTGTCGGCGGTGGGCCGGAAGGGCAGCACCTCCTTGGTGCCGTCCGACTGGTGCCAGACCGACTTGCCGCTGGGCAGCGTGGACGGGCGAGGGTCACCGAAACCGCGGACGCCTCTGAGCGAGCCGAAGTAGTGGTCGAAGGACCGGTTCTCCTGCATCAGCACGACGATGTGCTCGACGTCGTCGATCGTGCCGTTCCCGTGGTGCGCGGGCAGCGCGGCGGCGCGCTCGACGCTGTTCGACAGCGCGGTGAACGCCGCGGTGCCACCGGCGAGTTGGAGGAAGCGGCGTCGGTTCACTTGAGGCATGACTGGGTGACCTCTTGTCCTGACGTGGTGCTGTGGATGGGACCTGCGCGGGGGGAGTGTTCCAAGAGGAACGAATGTCGGGGAAGACCCCGTGGCGGTGGTGTGACGCACAGGGGTCTGCGACGCGAACACCAGCGTGCGTGCTTTCCGCGCCGATGCGCGGTCTCAGGCGCCCTTGCGGAGCAGGGCGGCCCGGGTCACGGATTCAGGCACCCTCGCGGTCCAAGACAGCACCGCGTCACGGCTTCAGGCACCCTTGTCGGCTTCAGGCTCCCTTGCACAGCAGGGCGGTGATCTCCAGGCCGGTTTCCCGGTCCAGCCTGCCCGGGCAGTCCACGCCCAGCGCGAGGGCCAGGTCGCGGCCGTGGAGGTCCACCGCGGACTCGACCAGCTCGGCGAAGGCGTCCATCGCCGCCCTGCCCCGGCGCACTCCGACCATCGCCAGGCCCAGCGCGATCAGGGCGGACGGCCACCACCAGACGGCGGCCAGCAGGTACGGCAGGCTCCAGGCGGTGAGACCGACGGCGTCGTCATAGGCCTCCCGCGCGGTGCGCAGTTCGGTGCGGGTGTCGGCGGACAGGACGAGCCAGAGCCGGGACCAGGCCGAGTCGAGGTCGAGCCGGTAGGCCTGGTGGACGCGCAGGTCGAGGGCGCGGACGCGGTCGCCGGTCCAGCAGGGGTGGGCGGGCTCCACCAGGGAGATCCGGTTCCGTGGACAGGGTCTGTTCGGAATCGGTGCTCGTCATGGCATGCGTTCCTTCCCGGGGCGGGGATCAGGGCTTGAGGCGGCCGGTGGCGAACATCGCGGCGGACCACGCCGAGAGCGCGGCGGCGAGGGCCCAGACCACGAGAAGGGCCCATCCCGCGCCGACGTCGCCCCGGCCGAGGAAGCCGATCCGCTCGACCTGGACCAGCCAGAAGACCGGGTCGAGGTGGCTCAGAACGCCCCAGACCGGGGGCAGCTGCCGGACCGAGTAGAAGACGCCGCCGAGGAAGCCCAGCGGCAGCAGAACGATCGACTCCATGGAGTAGACGTGGTCGAGCGACCTGGCGAGGCTGCCCGCGATCACGCCCACCTGTGCGGCGACCAGCAGCACACCGAGCGTGCCGAACAGCAGGACGAGGGGGCGGGCGACGCTCCCGCCGCCGGTGAGCGGGAGAGCCACCGCCAGCACTCCCCCACCTACGAAGGCGCCTCGGGCGACACCACCGCTCACCAGTGCCGCGTTGATCTCCCACCAGCGCAGCGGGCTGGCGAACACGTCGTGGATGTACCGGTCGCGCCGGGCCTCGAACAGGCTGGTCGTCCCGTTGAAGAAGCCGACGTTGACGATCGCCTGGGCGAAGAGACCAGGCACGATGAACCTGCCGTAGGAGACGCCGTCGATCGTGTCGACGTGCCGTCCGAGAGCCGACCCGAAGACGACGACGAACAGAACGGTCGACAGCACCGGACCGACGACGCTGTAGCGCCAGATGGTCAGGAACCGCAGGACCTCGCGCTCCAAGAGCCACAGGAACGGCGACCGTTCGGGATGGAAGGGCTCGTCGTACGACGGGAGAGCCGGCGGGGCGTCGGTGCTGCTCGTCACGCCACCTCCTCCCCGGTGATCACCCGGTCGTAGACCTCGGAGATGTCCCGGGCCTCGTAGCGGTCCCGCAGCAAGGCCGCGGAGCCGCGGTCGATGATCCGGCCCGCGCGCAGCAGCGCTATCTCGTCGCACAACGTCTCCGCCTCCTCGAGGTAGTGCGTCGTCAGCAGGACGGTGGTGCCCGCCGCATTGAGGCCCTTGACAAGCCTCCAGATCTCCGCGCGCAGCTCGACGTCGACACCGGCGGTCGGCTCGTCGAGGATGAGCAGGCGGGGACGGTGCATGAGCGCCCGTGCGAGAACGAGACGCCGCTGCATACCCCCGGACAGCTCATAGGCGCGTGCGGTGGCCTTGCTGCCGAGGCGGAACACCTCTAGCAGCTCGTCCGCACGCCGGACGGCCGCCTTTCGGCCGATGCCGTGGTACCCGGCGTGGTAGATCAGGATCTGCCGGATCGACAGGAACCGGTCGACGTTGATCTCCTGCTCGGCCAGGCCCAGCAGCCGTCGGGCCGCACGGCTTCGGTGGTCGTGACCGAAGACGGTGAGCGTGCCGGTGGTGGGACGGACGATGTTGCAGACCGAGCCGATCAGCGTGGTCTTCCCCGCGCCGTTGGGGCCGAGCAGCCCGAAGAAAGCGCCGTCGGGGATCTCCAGGTCCAAAGCGGCGACCGCGGTGAAGCCGTCCCCGTACGTCTTGCTGAGCCCTTGGACGAGCAGAGCCGGCGGCTTGCTGTCAGTCACCGGATGCATGGGGCTCTTCCGGGTGGAACTGGTTGGCCGGCACCGGCAGCCCGTAGTGTTCGCGAAGGGTCGTGCCTTCGTACTCCTCACGGAACAGGCCCTTGCCGCGAAGGATCGGCAGAACGTGCTCGATGAAGCTCTCCAGGCCCGACGGCAGGGCCGGCGCCATGATGTTGAACCCGTCGGCGGCACCACCCTCGAACCAGGTGATCATCGTGTCCGCCACCTGTTCGGGCGTGCCGATGAACTCGAAGTGGCCGCGGCCGCCGCCGAGCCGCGAGATGATCTGGCGGACCGTCAGCTTCTCGCGTACGGCGAGCTCGATGATCAGGTCGGATCGGCTCTGCGTGCCCTCCAGCTTCGGTCTCGCGAGGATGAAGTCCGGCAGTGGCTCATCGAGTTCGAACACCGACGGCTCGGTTTCGAAGACCGCGGCCAGCTGACGCAGTCCGTACTCCGGGACGCGCAGGTCGTCGAACCGCTTGGCCAGCGCCCGGGCCTGCGACTCCGTCGACCCGATGTACGGGACGATGCCCGGCAGCACGATCACGCCGTCCGGGTCACGCCCCGCGGCCCTGGTCCTGGCCTTGATGTCGGCGTAGAAGCCGGCCGCACGCTCGTACGTCTGGTGGGCGGTGAAGATCGCCTCGGCGTGGCGTGCCGCGAAGTCCTTGCCGTCCTCGGAGGAGCCGGCCTGCACGAGCAGGGGGTAACCCTGGGGCGGGCGCTCGACGTTGAGCGGGCCGGCCACCGAGAAGTGCGTGCCCCGGTGGTCGAGCGTGTGGAGCCGGGCGGGGTCGGCGTAGCGCCCCGTGGCCTTGTCGGCGACGACGGCCTCGGACTCCCAGCTGTCCCACAGCGCCTTGGCGATGTGCAGGAACTCGTCGGCCCGAGCGTAGCGTTCGGCGTGGTCGGGACGGTTGACGAGGCCGAAGTTGGCCGCCTCGTCGGCGCCCGCCGAGGTGACGATGTTCCAGCCGGCGCGACCACCGCTGACATGGTCGACCGACGCGAGGCGACGGGCGAGGTTGTAGGGCTCGTTGTACGTGGACGACACGGTCGCGATGAGTCCGATCCTGCTGGTCGCCTGCGACAGCGCGGTCAGCAGGGTGAGGGGCTCGAGCTGGCCCGGCGGCCGGAACTCGCCCGTGCCGGTGATCGCCGGGCCGTCCGCGAGGAACAGCGAGTCGAACTTGGCGCTCTCCGCCAGCTGGGCCAGTTCGATCCAGTGCCGCAGGTCGAAGTCCGCCCGCGGGTCGCTGTGCGGGAGCCGCCAGGCAGCCTCGTGGTGGCCCGCCTCCATGAGGAAGGCGTTGAGGTGGAGCCGGCGTCCTGTCTGATCGCTCACGACTGCTCTCCAGTCCGTTCGTGGTGCCCGGGCTCAGCCGACCGACAGCTTCGAGCTGTCGTAGCCGACCGGCAGGAGGTTGTCGGTGATCGACGAGACGTCGACCTTCTTGGTGATCTGGCCCGCCTCCAGGAAGGCGTCGGCGAGCTTCTGCTCCGCTGCGATGTCCGACTTCTCCACCGGGGTCACCCGGGTCTCGAAGGCCGTCAGGGACGCCTTGGCATCGTCCAGGGGTATGCCCTCCTCCTTGGAGATCGCCTCGGCGTACTTGTCCTCGTGCTTGATCGCCCATGCGAACTCGTGGGCCAGCCGCTGCAGGACGTCGGTGAGAGCCGCCCGCTTCGTCTTGTCGTTCAGCGAACTCGCACTCGCGACGTAGTAACTGCTTGTCTGGTCGATCGGCGGGAGACCCTTCGCCAGGATCCGCGCACCGTTCTTGACCGCGATCGCCGACTGCGGGTTCCAGATCGCCCAGGCGTCCACCTTGCCGGTGTTGAACGCCGTGGCGCCGGCCGCCGGGTCGAGGAAGGCCAGCTTCACGTCGTTGGGGGTGAGGCCCACGCTCTTGAGCGCGTTCAGCGCCAGACCGTGCGCCGAACTGCCCTGCGGCACAGCGATCTTCTTGCCCTTGAGGTCCGCGAGCGTCTTCAGCGTCGAGCCCTTCGGAACGATGATGTTCTCGTTCGCCTGGGTGGGCCTGAGGGAACGATTGACGGCGACGACCTTGAAGCCGTACTCCTTCGCTGCGCCGGTGATCGGCGGTACGTCGCCGACGCTGCCCAGGTCGATGTCGCCCGACGCGGCCGCCTGTACGAGCGGCGGGCCGTAGGTGAAGCGGGCGAACTTCACCTTGTAGGGCGCGTTGTCGAACACGCCGGTGATCTTCGCCAGCTCCTGGCTGCCGTCACCGCCGTTGTCACCGATGGTGAAGGTGTACTTCTTCCACTCGGCATGGCTGCCGGCGCCCGATCCGCTCGCGTCGCTCAGCGGTGCTGCCGTCTCCGACTCCGATCCGCAGGCGACGAGGGTGCCCGCCAGGGCGAGCAGACCGACGGCGGCGACGATTCGGGAGGACCTTCTGGACATGGGTTCTCACGTGCTTTCTGTGCTGTGGTGTGGTGGGAGAAGTCAGTGGGCGGGGTGGAGGAGGTCAGTGGGCGGGGTGGGGGAAGTCAGTGCTGGTTGGCCAGACCGAGGTCGTACAGGAGCGCGGAGCGCAGCTCCTCTCGCGCGATGCTCCCCTCGCGGTCCGCGGCCGACAGCTCGACGAGGTGAGAGGTGCCGATGCGTCCGTTGCTCATGACGACGACGCGGTCGGCCAGCGCGATCGCCTCGTCGACGTCGTGGGTGACGAGCAGCATGGCCGCGTGGTGCTTGCTCCGCAGCGCTCGCACCAGGTCGTGCATGCGCAGCCGCGTGATCGCGTCGAGCGCCCCGAACGGTTCGTCGAGCAGCACGAGTTCGGGCTCCGAGACCAGCGCCCGTGCCAGCGACACCCGCTGGGCCTCGCCGCCGGAGAGCTCCTTGGGCCACGCCTTCTCACGGCCCGAGAGTCCGACCTCTGCGAGCACGTCGAGGGCCCGCTGGTCGGCGTCCGGTCCGTGCAGGCCGAGGGTGACGTTGCGCAGCACCCGCTGCCACGGCAGCAGACGGTCGGCCTGGAACACGATCGCGCGCTTCGCCGGAACCTCCACCCGCCCGCCGTCGGGCCGGTCAAGACCGGCCAGCAACCTGAGGAGGGTGCTCTTGCCGCAGCCGGAGGGGCCCAGCAGGACCACCAGTTCCTCGTCGGCGATGGTGAGGTCCAGGTGGTCGAGGACGACTCGGTCCCCGAACCGGCGGACGACGCTCTCGACGACGGCGCCGGCCTGTCGGCGGGGCTGTGCGCTTTGCGTAGCAACTGTGGTGCTCATGCCGCCTCATAACTGGGGCGCCACCGCAGCAGCACCCGCTCGAGAACCCGGACGAACTGGTCGGCGAGCAGACCGAGGAGCGAGTAGATCACCAGCCCCACGAAGACCTGGCCGGTCTGCAGGTAGGTCTGCCCCTGGGTGATGAGGAAGCCGAGACCCTTGTCGGCGTTGACCGTCTCGGCGGCCACGAGACCCAGGACGCTGTAGGCGAGGGAGAAGCGGAGACCGACCAGGAACCCCGGCAGGGCTCCGGGCACCAGCACCCGCGTCACGAGGCGCCAGGTGCCGGCGCCCGTCGTCCGCGTCATCTCGATCAACCGCTGGTCGACACCCCGGATCGCGGCGAACAGGTTGAGATACATCGGGACGCCCGCACCGAACGAGATCAGCAGCACCTTCGTGAGCTCGTCGATGCCGAACCACACGATCATCAGCGGCAGCACCGCCAGCAGCGGGATCGTGTTCAGGATCTGCACGACCCCGTTGAACAGATACTCGCCGCTGCGCAGCAGCCCGCCGAGCACCCCGCTGACGATGCCCACCGTCAGACCGATCGCGAGACCGATGCCGGCCCGTTGCAGCGAGATGGCCAAGTCCGGCCCGAGGACGCCCTGTTGCCACAGATCGACGGCGGACTTGACGATGGAGGTCGGTGCCGGAGCGTAGGTCTTCTTCAGCACTCCGGCCCTGGCCAGGATCTCCCAGGCGATGAGGATCACGACCGGAGTCGTGTAGATCCCCAGCGGCCAGCGCAGGCGCTCGCGGAGTGCGCGGAGCGAGGTCTGGCGGCGGGCGTCGCGCGGCAGGAAGACCTCGCGCCCCGGCGCACTCGTCGTCTCGACAGCCGCCGAGCCGACAGCCGGCCTCTCGAGGCTGATCTCGGTCATCGGGCAGCCACCTCCAGCACTTTGCTGTAGTGCAAGGCGTCACCGACGAGCGGCTCGCTGCGGCGTCCGTCGACGCCCACCGGCACGTCTCCAGCGACCGTCACCCGGTTGAGGCGTCGCGGGTGGCCGTCGTAGTTGTCCACCCCGTAGTGCTGGGTGATCCGGTTGTCGAAGATCAGCAGCTGGTCGGGGGACCAGGTCCAGCGCAGGATGTTCTCCGGACGGGTCACGTACGACTGGAAGATGCGCAGCAGATCGGCCGACTCACTGCTCGACAGGCCGACGATCCGCTTGGCGAACCCGCCGATGAACAGGCCGCGTTCGCCCGTCAGCGGATGCACCCGCACGAGAGCGTGCTCTGTCTCGTACGGCGTGGAGACGAAGACCCGGTCGTACTCCTCCCACTGTGCCGTCGTGGCCTGAGGGCGCGCGTAGTCGTACTGGTTGGTGTGCACGACGCGCAGTGAGTCCGCAAGAGCGCGGAGCGGCTCGGGCAGGTCGAGGTAGGCCGCGGCCGCGTTCGCGACGAGCGTCTCGCCGCCGTACGGCGTCGTCACGATCGACCGGAGCGTGGTGAGCTGCGGTGGGTTGACCAAGAAGGTGACGTCCGTGTGCCATTCGTTCGCCTTGGACGTCTCGCTGTCTACGGCGAGCACGTTCGTCGTACCGTCGGTGGGCGGCACGTTCGGGTGGGCGGTTGTCAGGTCGCCGAACCACCCGGCCACACGCTCCTGACCGGCGTTGTCGAGGTTCACGTTGTCGAACACGATCGCCTTGTGCTCGTCGATGGCATGACGGAGTGTCGTGATCGTCGAGGGCTCGGGGCGCGCCGCGAAGTCGACGCCCTCGACGAGCGCGCCGATGCGGCCCGTGAGCTTGCGGATGGACAGAGACATGGGAGGTCCCTCTCAAGGAATTCGGGAGCACTGCCGCGTGCTGAGAGTCGGAGTGAACGGGTGATGGGCAGGGGTGAACGACCGCGAAGCCAGTACTCGGTCTGGGCGTCACGCGAGGGACCGACGACTGCATGAGGAGTGCCGGATGAAGGTCATGCTCGTGTGATGGAGGTCGCGCGACCGCTGACTGACGGCACGTCAACCGTCGATCTGGAGCTGTGTCGCACGTACTTCTCCCCAGCGGGAGAGGAGCGGCGGAGAGAGGATCAGGAGAAGGGGACGGTCACGCGGTGCGTACCGCGGTCCCTCGAGGAGGCACCGATGTGGCGGCGGCTTCGCACCGTCCCACCCGGAGGTACGCCTTCGGCGCACATCGATCGCTGCAGGGGCCGCTTTGTGGATCAGCGACGCGCTTTCCGGCTCAGCGACACGCTCTCCGGATCAACGGCAACAGAACGCGCTGGAGACGTGCGCCAGGTCGATGTGGCGCCTCCGAGTCAAATCCACGCGCGGGGTCATGGAACGTGAGTTGAGCAGACGTCCACCCCCTCGGTCAATAGGTTCCGGACAGGTCTCACATTGCGGAAACGTGGAACTTCTCCGCCCCTTCAGAACGACGCCGTGGCGCCTTCCGGGACCCGTCAGTTCGAACGGTGGGGTGGTCGGGGCGGACCGGCGTGATGTGTAGCGGCATCTATTCGGGGTCGGGGTCGGGGTGGGTTCAGGTGCCGGGGCGCCCGGCGGCCGTCCATGCGGCGTACTCCTGGCGGACGTAGGGGCGGCGGCTGGGGTCGAGCGAGATCATGTCGGGGTGGTGCGGGCCGGCCACCAGGCCGGGATGACGTCGGTCGTACAGCACGAGTTCTTCGGCGGTTTGTGCGGCGGCGCCGACCGGGCCGGGGCCGGGGTCGTCCAGGGCCATCCGGTCCATAAGAGCAGCCCTACGCAGCAGCCAGGCCCGTTCGGCAGCCGTCGCATCGACCGGCGGGCCGGAGAGGGGCCGGACTTGACGGCCGTCGCGTTCGGCCCCGAGGGCGAGCACCTGGCGCATCTCGCGGCGCAGGTCGGGGGCGTCGGCGTACGCCTGGTGCGAAGGCGGCGCGTCGATGACCTCGGCGGTATTCGGGGTGACCCGCATGCTCACACCTCCGCCGGTACGTCGAGGCCGCAGCGTTTGCAGAGCACCGTGTCCTGGCCGGGGTCGCCGTGGTCGAGGGCCGACAGGTTTGCCGGGGAGGGCACGAGCACCTGCGCCGGGCCCAGGCAGCCGTCGACGGGGCACGGCCTGTGGGTCGCGAAGGCCCGAGCGGTGGGGCCATCGGGCGATCCGGGGCCGGTCATGCCGAGCACCTCAGGCAGGCGCGGACTTCGCGTCCGCTGCGCGTCTGGTGGACCTCGGTCGACTGCGCGAGGTACTGGACGATGCCGGTGCCGCGGCCGTGTTCGTCCGGGGCGATGTCGGGGCGAAGGTGCTCCACGGCCGTTCCGGAGTCACTGACCACTATGTGCAAAGTGCCGTGGTCGAGGACGAGCACCAGGGTCATGCGCTCGCGTCCGTACTGGGCGGCGTTGGCGGCGAGTTCGTCAACGATGAGAACGGCGGAGTCCCGTTCGCTCGTGGGAACACTCCAGGTATCCAGCAGATCGGCCGCGAAGTGACGAACGGCGGAGACGTGCGCCTCCTGCGCGGGCAGGGTGAGCAGCGCCTGCCGGCTGCAGTGCCGGGTGAGCGGCGAGCTCGGGCGGGGGGAATCGGTGACAAACATGGCCATCTGGGTTTTCTGTGGATGTACGGAGACCGGAAAGTGGGGGACCGCCGACGACTTCGAGGGACGGTCGGTATGCCGGATCCTGCATGGGAGCGCTCATTCAGTTCCACGGCGGCGCGTGGCGAACGGTTCGAGTCATTCGCGCCTTTTGCCCAACTTCTTGTGGGTCAGGTCAACGCCGATGGCCGGGCTGAGCTCACTCGCCTCGGCCAGGCCCTTGTGAGCCTCAGGGCGCCGTCACCGGCCACCCGGAGGGGGCGTGCACGCCCTGTCGGCGCACTCACGCATCAAGTGCGGCTGAGGACCGGCCCGTTTCGCGGGAGCCGACGGCGAGGCATCAGTCCCTGACCATAGAGGCCGATGTCGGCCTTCGGGGCCACCGCGGGCATCCGCCGGGCGCCCTTGCCGGACGCTCTCGATCTCGCCGATCCCGGAGCCGTACGGCATGGTGGCGTCGGTCGACGACAGCGCCCACGGGCTCGCCTTCGCGGCCGATGCCACGAGCACTGGCCTCCTCGATGACCGGGCTCTCGGCCCCTCACGCCTGCATCGTGACCAGCTTCTGACCGTCGCCTGCGACGATCTCGAAGTGCTCGATGGCTCCCGGAGACATGGCGACCGCCCCTGGGATCGTGGTGCCGGGAGGGTACTCGCCTGCCCGCCAGGTGGCGCCGTCCGCCCTGGCTCCGCCGGGCCCGACCGCCTGCAGCCGGCAGGTGATTCCGGCGGGCGCCCCCTTGGCGGAGACCTGCAGGACACTGCCCCAGGCAGAGGGTGAGACCTTCACCGAGGCGGTTACGCCGGTGGCGGGATCGCTTCCGGAGAAGGTACGCCAGGCAGTCGGCGCGGTCGGCCCCGGCTGTGTCGCCAGACTGCCCACCGATCCGACAGCCGCCAGCCATGTGCCGCCGATCGCTGCCGCGATGAACGTCAGGGAGGCGGCGGCGCCGGCCAGTTGCAGACGCCAGGTCCTGCGGCGCCGGGCCGCGGCCTGCTGGAGCAGCCTCTCCAGCACACCCGCCTGCGGCACCGCAGGCACGGCGGGCCGTGCAGGCGAGGAGCCCTGAGCGCTCTCGGCCGCCCGCGCCACCAGCCGGTCGACCAGGTCATCACCGGCCGCCGGCACCGTCTGGCCCGCGGCTTCGGCTGCGGTCACCGTCGCCAGCAGCGCGGGCAGTCCCGCCAGTTGGGCGTGTTCCGCCCGGCACTCGGCGCATTCCGCGAGGTGGGCGCGCGCTTGTTCCATCTCCGCCGGGGGCAGCGTGCCCAGGACGTATCCTCCCAGCACCTGCCTGAGGACGTCGTGCTCCGCGCTCATGGTCGCCACCTCCTGCATGCCACGGTCATGGCTCGATGCCCCGTTCCAGCAGCGCCAGCCGCAGGGCGTGCAGGGCGTAGTACGTCCGCGACTTCACGGTGCCCAGCGGGACGCCCAGCACCCGGGCGGCCTCCGCCATGGTCCGGCCCCGGTAGTAGGTCTCCAGCAGGACCGCGCGATGGTCCGGGGACAGCGTCCGGATGGCATCGGCCACCGCCCAGCTCTGCAGTGCCTGCTCGATCTCGTCCTCGCCCGGTGCCTGCTCGGCGACTCGCTCCAGCGCCTCGCCGCCGGCCTCGGCCGGTCTGGCCTTCCGGGCCCGGTGGGCATCGATGACCAGGCGCCGGGCCACGGTACACAGCCATGCCCGGGCCGGGCCGCGTGCCGGGTCGAACGCGGCGGGATGCTGCCACGCTCGCAGCAGCGTCTCCTGCACGACATCCTCCGCCCATTGCCAGTCTCCTGAGGTCAGTCGCAGCACGTAGTGGAACAGGGGGCCTGCGTGCTCCGCGTACAGAGTCCGCAACAGTTCCTCGTCTGCGGTCGAAAGGGTCCCTTTACCAGAGACACGGTGCGCGGAGTCATCCGGATCGGTCCTTTGATCACGTTTTCGAGAACTCCAGGGCATAAGTCGATCATCGCGCATATGTATTGCTTTGTCGTGTAACGCATGGCGTGGTGCCGGTGACACTCCGTGAACGCTTTGGGCGGCACCGCCTCTGCCGGGCCCGACGGCACCACCGAGACCACGCGAGCGGAGCACCCAGGGCCTGCCGATCTACGAAGATCACCAAGAAGCATCATAAAAAGTACATATCCACCGAACCGTGCGCCCCCGCCGCCCGTGGAACCGGACAAGAGCCGATTTACGCGGCACTCCTCCTCCATCCGTCAAGGGCACGCGGCCGTGACGCGGCATCCACCACACATCACTGCGGTTGCGTGCGCTCAGCCGGCACATTCCCCCGTCTCTGCCTGATCAGCGAGGAACGAACACCATGCACCTGAACTTTCGTAAACCAAGTCGGCGATCACGCGCCGCGGCCGGGCTGGCCGTCGCCACCGCCTGCGCGTTGGGGCTCCTCAGCGCATGCGGCCAGTCGTCGCATCCCTCGTCCACCGGAGCCGGTGCCATCAGGCCCGGTCCAGGTCAGCACCAGATAGCAGGGATGTCCGGTGCCGCCGGACCGGGGAACACGGCGGGCTCCGCTCCCGGCACCTCGCCGATGCCCAGCATGAGCATGCCCATGAGCCCCCCGAGCACGGGCGCGGCTGCCGCGCCGGTGGCCGGGGACGCCGTGGCGATCAAGAACTTCGCATTCGCCCCGGCCACACTCAAGGTCAAAGTGGGCACGACGGTGACCTGGACCAATCAGGACACCGACGCCCACACGGTCACCAGCACGGGATCGGGCGGCCCGTTGCAGTCGGCAGCCCTGAACACCCACGCAACCTACAGCTACACGTTCACCAAGCCCGGCACCTACTCCTACCTCTGCACCATCCATCCGTTCATGACCGCCACCGTGGAGGTGACCCGATGACCGGCTACTACGACAGTCACGACAGTGCACCGGCCGGCGATACCGAGCAGCCCGCCACGGAGCACGGTATGTCCCGGCGCCAACTCATCCGCCACGCGGGGTGGTTCGGCGGCGCCGTGGTACTGACCGTGGCCAGTGGAGAGGTGATCAGCCACATCGCCGACTCCCGGGAGACCAAGTCCATGGCCGCCGCCGGCGCCACCGCAGCGGCGAACAGCTCGCTGCGGTTCGTGCAGGTCTCCGACAGCCATATCGGGTTCCATGGCCCGGCGAACACGGACGTGGTCGGCTCATTCACCGAGGCGATCAACCAGGTCAACTCGCTCGGATTCAGACCCGACTTCGTCATGCACAGCGGCGACCTGACCCACCTGTCCACGGCCGGCCAGTTCGACCAGGTCAAGCAGATGCTGACCGGTATGCAGACAGACCGTGTCTTCACCGTACCGGGCGAGCACGACTCCATCGGCGATGCGGGCCGCGCCTACCGGAAGACCTTCGGCATGGGCACGCTCGGCGATGGCTGGTACAGCTTCGACACCCACGGTGTGCACTTCATCGCCCTGGTCAACACCCTGAGCCTCGAGAAGCTCGGCCATCTCGGCAACGACCAGATCGACTTCGTCCGCAAGGACATCGCCGGACTGTCGTCGGACACTCCCATCGTGGTCTTCAGCCACATCCCGCTGTTCGCCATGTACCCGCGGTGGGGCTGGAGCACCGATGACGCCCTCAAGGTCATCGCCCTCCTGCGCCGCTTCTCCTCCGTCACCTGTCTCAACGGGCACGTCCACCAGCTGTTCACCAAGACAGACGGCAACATCACCTTCCACTCCGCCACCACCACCGCCTACCCCCTGCCCAAACCGGGCCGTGGCCCCGCCCCCACTCCGCAGGTCGTCCCCGCCCGGCAGCTCAAGGACGCACTCGGCATCCGCACCGTCGGCTACCGCCAGGGCGACCGCGAACTGGCCGTCAAGGATCAGAGGCTGGCATGAACACCCGAAGACTCCTCGCCCCCACCCTGCGATCGGCGAGCGCCGCCACCCTCGCCGCCGGCGGCTACATACACGCCCAGCTCTACGTCGACGAGTACCGCTTCATCCACATCATCGGTCCGCTGTTCCTGCTCCAGGCCAGCGCCTCCTTCGCCCTCGCCGCCCTGCTGCTGTTGGGGACACCACCCCTGCTTCTGAGGGCCGCCGCAGCCGGTGTCACGCTCGGCGCCCTCGCCGGCTTCGCCGCCTCACGCACCGTGGGCGTCTTCGGATTCACCGAACACGGCCTGCAGCCTGCCCCGCAAGCCCTCCTCAGCCTCCTCACCGAAACCGGCACGCTGCTGCTCCTCTCGATCTGGCAGATGACCGTGACAAGACAACACCGCGCCGCCCGAACACCCGTCAGGACACCCATCCGGGAGCGGGCCACCAACTGAACCACCGCGGCCAAGCCACTCGGGATGGCCCAGGACCAAGGAGTATCCCCATGCACCTGGAACCGCGCCCAGGAACCGCCGGGCCGAGCCCACACCTCCGCGAACTGAAGGATGCCGTGCGCGCCCTGCTCGGCCTGGACAACGACACCGCCGTCATAATCCGCCAACTCACCTGCAGCGAACCCGGCTGCCCACCGCTGGAAACCGTCGTCGCCGTGGTGCCGATGGACAGCGAGGCCCACCGCTGGACACTCCACCGCCCCGCCGACCAAATCACCGAGAACGACCTGAGGGCCACCCTGCTCCCCCACCGACCGAGCTGACCGGAACAACCGAACGGCTTCCTAGGAGCAACTCCCTGAACAGCCATTTCACGGAAGCCCTTCCGCCTGACAGAAGCCGCCTTGCCGAGCCACCGCGCACATCACGACCCTGTTCCCAACCACGGCACGCGGGGCGACGGCGCCCCGCCGACAGGGACGGGAACGCCATGCCTCACATGACCGCCTTCGCCAGGAACCAGTGGTACGTCGCCGCCTACTCGCACGAGATCGGGCGGGAGTTGCTCGGGCGGACGATCCTCGGCGAACCGCTCGTCTTCTACCGAACCGAGGACGACGGGACGGCCGTCGCCCTGGCGGACCGCTGTGTGCACCGCCGCTTCCCGCTCTCGGAGAGCCGGCTCGACGGCGACCGGATCGTGTGCGGGTACCACGGGTTCACGTACGACACGACCGGCAGCTGTGTGTACGTGCCGGGGCAAAAACGCATACCGCGCACGGCCCGGGTCGCCTCGTACCCCGTCGTCGAGCAGGACTCGTTCGTCTGGGTCTGGATCGGCGACCCGGCACTCGCCGACCCGGGGTCCGTCCCCCGCGCCCGGCACATGGACTCGCCGGACTGGACCACCGTCTGCGGCATGGAGCCCATCGACGCCGACTACGGGCTGCTGGTCGACAATCTGCTCGACCTCTCGCACGAGACGTATCTGCACGGCGGTTACATCGGCACGCCCGAGGTCGCCGAGACGCCGATCACCACCGAGGTCGACGAGGGCGCGGGCATCGTGCGGGTCAGCCGGCACATGGACGACGCCGAGTGTCCGCCGTTCTACGCCCGTTCGACCGGCATCGAGGGCCGGATCACCCGCTGGCAGGACATCGAGTACCACGCGCCGTGCCTGTATCTGCTGCACAGCCGGATCGCCCCGGTCGGGGTGCTGCCCGAGGCGGACGGCAGCGACCCGAACGGCTTCCACACCGAGATCACCTACGCGATCACTCCGTCGAGCGACGGCCGTGTCTACGACTTCTGGGCGGTCTCCCGGGACTTCGCGAAGGAGGACGAGGAAGTCACCACGTTCCTGCGGGACTTCAACCACACCGTGGTGATGCAGGACGTGGACGCGCTCAACCTGCTGCAGAAGACGCTCGGCACCGAGCGGACGGGCTACCAGGAGCTGAGCATCAACATCGACACCGGCGGTCTCGCGGCCCGCCGCATCCTCGCCCGCCTGGTCGAGGAGGGCGACAAGCCGATGGAGAAGGTCCTGTGACCACGCCTCCCCGCTTCGTGACCCGCGAGATCTACCGCATCGACTGGATCCCGGGCACCGATGTGCTGCACGGCACCTGTCACTGCGGTGCCGAGCACAGCGCCCAGGACCCGATCGAGATGTGGGAGTGGATGCTCGGCCACCCCGAAGGACATCGGCCGCAAGAGTCACGGGGGCTTGGATCATGAGCTCCTACGAAGTCGAACTCGTCGTGGACAGCGGAGAGTTCGTTGCCGATGGCGTGCTCTCCCTCACCCTGCGCCATCCTCGTGGTGAGGAACTCCCCGCCTGGGAGCCCGGCGCCCACATCGACGTTGTGCTCGGGGTCGGCCTTGAGCGGCAGTACTCGCTGTGCGGGGATCCCGCGGACGGTCGGGCGTGGCGGATCGCGGTGCTGCGGGAACCGGACGGGCGCGGCGGATCCTCGTATGTGCACGAGCAGTTGGGCTCGGGCGACAAGGTCCGGGTCCGCGGCCCGCGCAACCACTTCGCTCTCGCGCCCGCCGCCCGCTACCGCTTCGTCGCGGGCGGCATCGGCATCACCCCGATCCTGCCGATGCTCGCCGCGGCGGAGGCGGCGGGCGCCGAGTGGACGCTGCTGTACGGCGGGCGGACACGCGACTCCATGGCGTTCACCGGGGAGTTGGAGCGGTACGGGGATCGGGTGACGGTCGCCCCGCAGGACGAGTGCGGACTGCTGGACCTCGACTCCGTCCTGACCGGGGTCCCCGAGGGCACGCTCGTCTACTGCTGCGGTCCCGGCCCGCTGCTGGACGCGGTGGAGGCGCGCTGCCCCGCCGGGCTGCTGCGCGTCGAGCGTTTCCGCCCGAAGGTTCAGGAGACGGGCGGGGACAGTGAGTTCGAGGTGGAGCTCGCACGCAGCGGGCGTACGCTGACCGTCCCCGCGGGTGCCTCCGTGCTCGACACCGTGCGCGGCGCGGGCGTCGAGGTGCTCTTCTCCTGCACCGAGGGCACCTGCGGGACCTGCGAGACGGACGTCCTGGAAGGGACCCCGGACCACCGGGACTCGGTACTCACGGACGAGGAGCGGGAGGCGGGCGAGACCATGCTCATCTGCGTCTCCCGGTGCCTCGGGAAGCGGCTCGTGCTGGACTTGTGAGCCGCGGGGTTCTGGAGGCCCGCCTCGGCGCGGGCCCCCACCCGGCATCAACTGTCAACAATATTGTTAGCCAAAGCCATTGACCCCGCCGTACGAGGGCTCTACCTTCCCGCTGAGCACCCATTGCGGTGCGCGCACAGCCTGTCGGAACAATGTCGTCTGCACAGGAGGAGCCATGCGTCGTCTGCTCGCCGGTCTCGCGGTCGGATCCTTTCTGGTCGCCGCGTCGGCCTGCGGTTCGTCCGGCGGCGGTGGCGCCTCGGACAAGAACGCGTCGTCCGGCGGTACCACCACGGTCAAGATCGGGGTCATCCCCATCGTCGATGTCGCGCCTCTCTACCTGGGCCAGCAGAAGGGCTTCTTCAGCAAGCGCGGCCTGAAGCTGTCCATGACGACCGCGCAGGGCGGCGCGGCGATCGTGCCGGGAGTGGTCAGCGGCCAGTTCCAGTTCGGGTTCAGCAACATGACCTCGCTGATGATCGCGCAGAGCCAGAACGTGCCCGTGAAGGCCGTCGTCAACGGCGTCGCCTCGACGGGCGTGGCGGGCAAGGACTTCGGCGCCATCACCGTGAAGAAGGGCAGCCCGATCACGTCCGCGAAGGAACTGGAGGGGAAGAAGGTCGCGGTCAACACGCTGAAGAACATCAACGAGACGGCGGTGCGCGAGTCGGTGCGCAAGGCGGGCGGTGACCCGTCCAAGGTGAAGTTCGTCGAGCTGGCCTTCGACCAGATGCCCGCCGCCCTCGACAGCGGTCAGATCGACGCCGCGATGGTGGTCGAGCCGGCGCTCGCCACCGTCAAGAGCCAGGGCGCCACGGAGATCGCCTCGTCCCTGGTCGACGTCGCCAAGGACCTCACCGTGGCGATGTACTTCACCTCGACGCGGTACGAGCAGAAGAACCCCGACGTGGTGAAGAAGTTCCAGGAGGCGACCGCGGAGTCCCTCGCCTACGCCGACGCCCACCCGGACGAGGTCCGCCAGGCCGTCACCACGTACACGAAGATCCCGGCGGCGACACTGGCCCAGGTCACCCTCCCGAAGTGGCCGGCCGATCCGAACCGCGCCTCGATCGAGGCACTGGAGAAACTGGGCGAGCAGGACGGGCTGTTCAAGTCGACGCCCGACCTCGACAAGCTGCTGCCGTGAGGGGTACGAACGCCGCCCTGGGCGCAGCCGGGCTCGCGGCCTTCCTCGCGCTGGGCGAGGCGGTGCCGCGGCTCGGTCTCGTCAAGGAGGCGTACTTTCCGCCGACCAGCCGCATCGCCGACGCGCTCGGCCAGGAGGTCACCGACCACGCCTTCTGGACGGCGCTCGGCGACACCCTGACCGGCTGGGCGCTGGGCCTGGCGATCGCGGTCGGCGCGGGTGTCGTCGTGGGGCTGCTCGTCTCGGTCGTGCCGTATCTGCGCGAGGCCACCGCCTCGACCATCGAGTTCCTGCGCCCGATCCCCTCCGTCGCCCTGATCCCCCTCGCCGTGCTGCTCTACGGCACCGAACTGCGCTCCGTCCTCCTCCTCGTCGTGTACGCCTCGTTCTGGCAGGTCCTCGTCCAGGTCCTGTACGGCGTCCAGGACGTCGACCCGGTCGCCGAGGAGACGGCCCGCTCGTACGGTCTCGGCCCGTGGGCACGCGTCCGGTACGTCCTGTGGCCCACGGCCCTCCCGTACGTCATGACGGGCGTCCGGCTCGCCGCCGCGGTCGCCCTCATCCTCGCCGTGACCGCCGAACTCGTCATCGGAGCACCGGGGTTGGGCGCGCGGATCGCGGTCGCCGAGTCCTCGCAGGCGGTCCCCGACATGTACGCGCTGGTGGTGGTCACCGGTCTGCTCGGGCTGTTCATCAACGTGGGCGCCCGTACGGTGGAGCGCCGGGCGCTGGCCTGGCACCAGTCGGTGCGCGGGGAGGTGATGGTGTGAGGTCCTTCCTGCTGCGGCTGCTCTTCGTCGTCGCGCTGCCCACGCTGCTCGTCGCGCTCTGGTGGCTGGCGTCCGACGGCAGTACGAACGTGTACTGGCCGCCGCTGCGCACCATCCTCAGGACCTTCCCGGACGTCTGGACGAGCGAGCGGCTGCGCTCCGACCTCGTGCCCAGCGTGCTGCGTCTGCTCGCCGGTTACGCGGCGGCGGCCGTCGTGGGCGTGGCGCTGGGCACGGTCATCGGCTCGTACCGGCGGGTGCGGGCCGCGTGCGAGCCGGTCCTCGAATTCCTGCGCGCGGTTCCGCCTCCCGTCCTGGTCCCCGTCATCATGCTGTTCGCCGGTATCGGCGACACGATGAAGATCGCCGTGATCGCGAGCGGCTGTGTCTGGCCGATCCTGCTCAACACGGTCGAGGGCGTTCGGGCGGTCGACTCGGTGATGGCGGAGACGGCACGTTCGTACGGCATCACCGGCATGGCCCGGCTGCGCAGCGTGGTCCTGCGTGCGGCGAGCCCGCAGATCTTCGCGGGTCTGCGCCAGGCCCTGTCCATCGGGATCATCCTGATGGTCATCAGCGAGATGTTCGCGGCCAGCAACGGCCTCGGCTTCACCATCGTCCAGTTCCAGCGGAGCTTCGCGATCCCCGACATGTGGACCGGGATCCTCGTCCTGGGCCTGCTCGGTTTCCTTCTCTCGGTCGTCTTCCAACTGGTCGAGCGCCGGGTGCTCGGCTGGTACCACGGTCTGCGCGCGGTGTCCCGGCGGTCCCCGTGAAGCTCGCGAAAGGGCGGTCCATGCACGCGTCTCTTGTCGTATCCGGCCTGAACAAGGTCTACGAGGGTTCCGGCCGCAGGGTGGAGGCGGTACGGGACCTCACCTTCACCGTCGAGGCGGGCGAACTCGTCTGTCTGGTCGGCCCGTCGGGATGCGGCAAGACCACGCTCCTGAAGTGCATGGGCGGGCTGCTGACGCCGACGGCGGGCGAAGTTCGGCTGAACGACCGCCCGGTGAGCGGTCCGCCGCCGGGGATGGCGTTCGTGTTCCAGGAGTACGGACGCAGTCTGTTCCCCTGGATGCGGGTGCGGGACAACGTCGAACTGCCCCTGAAGCAGAAGCCGTTGAGCAAGGGGCGGCGCCGGGAGCTGGTCACGGACGCGTTGGAGTCGGTCGGGCTCACGGATGCCGCGGGGGCCTACCCGTGGCAGTTGTCCGGCGGGATGCAGCAGCGCGTCGCGATCGCCCGCGCGCTCGCGTACGAGCCCGACGTCCTGCTGATGGACGAGCCGTTCGCGGCGGTCGACGCGCAGACCCGGGCCGATCTGGAGGACCTGGTGCGCGGCCTGTGGCGGGAACGCGGCATCACGATCCTGTTCGTCACCCACGACATCGACGAGGCCGTGTACCTCGGCGAACGGGTCCTGATCCTCTCCGCCTCCCCCACCGTCGTACAGGAGCAGCTGAAGGTCGATCTCCCCGACGAGCGGGACCAGTTGCACACCCGGGCCGCCCCGCGCTTCGCCGAACTGCGGACCCACGTGTACGAGCAGATCCAGGCGGCGAAGCGCGGGGGGACCGATCCCGGTCCCCCCGAAAAGACGCTCACCTGAGTTACGCCTCCACCCGTTGGCATGCGCCTGACAGATCTGGACTGTTGTGCAGGTGCTGATCCCTTCATGGTCGGGGTGCGGGGACAGCGGTATACGGTCGGCGCTGTCGACGCGGTCTCAGCCGCGCAGCCAGACCGCCGTGTCCTTCGGCAGTCGCCCCTGTGGGTCCAGGGGACCGCTGCCGAGGAGGAGTCGGGAGTGGGCGGGGAGGTCGGCGGGGGCGTCGGCGAGGTTGACGGTGCACAGCAGCCGTCCCTCCTGTCCGGGCCGGGCGAAGGCGAGCACCCCCTCGGGCGCGGGCAGCCAGGTGAGCGGGCCGTCGCCGAACTCCGGCCTGGCCCTCAGGGCCGCGCGGTAGAGGGAGAGCATCGAGCCGGGGTCGGCGGCCTGGAGGTCGGCTGCGTACGCGGACCAGCCGTTCGGCTGCGGCAGCCATGGCTCGCCGCCGAAGCCCGCGTACGGCGCGTCGGCCGTCCACGGGAGCGGGACCCGGCAGCCGTCCCGGCCCGGGTCGGTACCGCCGGAACGGAAGTGCATCGGGTCCTGGATGCGGTCGCGCGGTATCTCGGCCTCGGGCAGGCCCAGCTCCTCCCCCTGGTAGAGGTAGACGGCACCGGGCAGGGCGAGGGAGAGCAGGGCCCCGGCGCGGGCCCGGCGGGTGCCGAGAGCGAGGTCGGCCGGGGTGCCGAAGGCCTTGGTGGCGAAGTCGAAGCCGGATTCGGCGCGGCCGTAGCGGGTGACCGTGCGGGTCACGTCGTGGTTGCACAGCACCCAGGTGGCGGGCGCGCCGACCGGGGCGTGTTCAGCCAGGGTCTCGTCGATGGACGTCCGCAGGCGTCCCGCGTCCCAGGGGCAGGACAGGAAGGAGAAGTTGAAGGCGGTGTGGAGTTCGTCGGGGCGCAGATAGCGGGCGAAGCGCTCGGTGTCGGGAAGCCAGACCTCACCGACGAAGATGCCGTCGTAGGCGTCGGCGACCGTGCGCCAGGAGCGGTAGATGTCGTGGAGCTCGTCGCGGTCGACGTACGGATGCGGATCGCGGCCCTCGACGAAATCGGGGAGGTCCGGGTCCTTGGCGAGCAGGGCGGCCGAGTCGATGCGGACGCCCGCCACGCCGCGCTCGAACCAGAACCGCAGGATCTCCTCGTGTTCCTGGCGGACGGCGGGGTGCGCCCAGTTGAGGTCGGGCTGCTCGGGGGTGAACAGGTGGAGGTACCAGGTGCCGTCGGGCAGCCGGGTCCAGACGGGCTCGGCGGAGCCGGCGAACTGGGACGGCCAGTCGTTGGGCGGGAGTTCACCGTGTTCGCCGCGTCCAGGACGGAAGTGGAAGAGCTCGCGTTCGGGTCCGGCGGCCAAGGCGGCCCGGAACCAGGGGTGTTGGTCGGAGACGTGGTTGGGCACGATGTCGACGAGCGTGCGGATGCCCAGCTCCTTCGCCTCGGCGATGAGCTTCTCCGCCTCGGCGAGCGTCCCGAAGGCCGGGTCGATGACACGGTAGTCGGCGACGTCGTAGCCCCCGTCCTTCATCGGGGACAGGTACCAGGGGTTGAACCACAGGGCGTTCACGCCGAGTTCGGCGAGATACGGGAGTTTGGCGCGGACGCCCGCGAGGTCGCCGGTGCCGTCGCCGTCGCCGTCCGCGAAGCTGCGGACGTACACCTGGTAGATGACGGCGGAGCGCCACCAGTTCTGGGCATGGGTGGGCTGTCCCACGGTGCCTGCCTTTCTGTTGCGGGGTCGGTGTCAGCCCTTCGTGCTGCCCGCGCTGATCCCGGCGATGATGTGCCGCTGGAACACCAGGAACATCAGGACCATGGGGATGCTGGCGATCACCATCGCGGCGATGAGCACGGTCAGCTGGATGTTCTGCGACAACTGGACGAGGGCCACGCTGATCGGCTGCTTGTCGGTGTCGGAGAAGACCATCAACGGCCAGAGGAAGTCCTGCCAGACGGCGACCAGGGCGAAGATCGACACGACTCCGAGGACGGGGCGGGACATGGGCAGCACGATGGACCAGAGGGTGCGCAGCCGTCCGGCGCCGTCGATCTCGGCGGCCTCCAGGACATCGCGCGGGATCTGGTCGAAGAAGCGCTTGAGGAGATAGAGGTTGAATGCGTTGGCCACGGCGGGCAGCCAGATGCCGAGCGGGTCGTTGAGCAGGCTGGTGTGGATCAGTGGGAGGTCGGCGACGGTCAGGTACTTCGGTACGACCAGCGCCTGCGCCGGGACCATCAGGGTGGCGAGGATGCCGCCGAGGATCACCTTGCCGAAGGCCGGCTTCAGCTTGGAGAGGGCGTACGCGGCGGCCGTGCAGAACACGAGCTGGAGCAGCCAGGCGCCGGCGGCCTGCACCACCGTGTTCCACAGGTGGGTGGGCAGGTCCATCAGGTCCCAGGCGTCGGTGTAGCCGCTTAGATGCCACGCCTTGGGCACAAGGGTCGGCGGGGTCCGCGTCACCTCGTCCGGGGACTTCATCGCGCCGGTGACCATCCAGTAGACCGGGAAGAGGAAGGCGAGCGCGAAGAGCAGGACGACGGCCGTGAAGACGGTCCAGTAGAGGGCCTTGCCGCGGGGGCGGGCGAGGGTGAGCGGGGAGACCAGGGTGCGGGTGCCGCTGCTCATGAGTACTCCTCCCCCGACGAGCGGGTCAGCCGCAGATAGACCGCGGAGAAGAGGCCGAGCAGCACGAGGAGCATGACGCTCAGCGCGCACGCGCCGCCGAAGTCGTTGTAGAGGAACGCGTACTTGTAGATGAGATAGAGGACGGTGACCGTGGCGTTCTCGGGGCCGCCGCCGGTGATGACGAACGGCTCGGTGAAGACCTGCATCGTGGCGATGATCTGAAGCAGCATCAGCATGAGGACGATGAACCGTGTCTGTGGGATCGTCACGTGTCGGATGCGCTGGAGGATGTTCGCGCCATCCAGTTCCGCCGCCTCGTACAGCTCTCCCGGGATGCCCTGGAGTGCGGCCAGATAGATCAGGACCGTGCCGCCCATGTTGGCCCAGGTGGCCACGATGACCAGGGAGACGAGCGCGGTGTCGGCGCCGTTGGACCAGTTCGAGGTGGGCAGGTGCAGAAAGCGCAGCGCCTCGTTGGCGAGGCCCGCTCCGGGATCGTAGAACCACTTCCACAGCAGGGCGCTGACCACCGGCGGGATCATCACCGGCAGGTACACCACGGCCCTGAAGAAGGCCTTCGCGTGCCGGAGTTCGTTGAGGACCAGGGCCATCACGAACGGGACGGCGAAGCCGATGAGCAGGGCGAGCAGTGTGAAGGCGAACGTGTTGCGCCACGCCGCGGTGAACTCCGGGTCGTGGAACACACGGGTGAAGTTGGCGGTACCGACCCACTGGGGCGGTGAGCCCGGCGTGTACTTCTGGAAGGCGATCACGACCGCGCGGATCGCGGGGTACCAGGAGAACAGCGCGAAGCAGAGCAGGCCGCCGACGAGGAAGGCGTACGCGCGGGACTGGTCGGCCAGGCGCCGACGCCACGGGCCCCCTGCCCGGCGCCCGGCCGACCGCGGTACCTCCGGCGCGCCGACGGCGGCCGGAGGAAGCACCACGGGCTTCGATGCGGTCTTCATACGCGTGGTCAGCCCCGGGCCAGGATGGAGTCGATCTTCCCGGAGGCGTCCTTGAGGAGCTGGTCGATGTTCGCGTCCTTCTTGGTGAGGACCGCGGAGACGGCTCCGTCGAGGACCGAGTAGATCTGCTGCGCCTGGGGCGGCTCGATCTTCATCTGCAGGCTCTGGTTGCCGTCGAGGAAGGCCTGGTAGTTCTCCACGGGCACATTGGCGTTGGCCTTCTTGACCTGCTGGTCCTTGGCGTCGGCGGCGCCGGTGAAGAGGCGGGGCTCGGGGAGGCCGACGGGGGCGTTGTTCTGCTTGGCGCGGGCGTAGTCGCCGAGGAAGCCCGTTCCGGGGGTGAGGAACATGTGGTCGAGCCACTTCAGGCCGGCCTTGATCTGCTCGGGGCTGTCCTTCTTGTTGAACATGTAGCCGTCGCCGCCGATGAGCGTGCCCTTGCCGCCGGGCATGGGCGCGAGGGCGAGGTCGTCGTAGTTGCCGCCCTTCTCCTTGACGAGGATCGGGATGTTGTCGGGCGCGGAGAGGTACATGCCGAGCTTGCCGGAGCCCATCAGCTGCTGGACGTCGTTGATGACGAGGAGCTGCTTGCTGCCCATGGAGTTGTCGGTCCAGCGCATGTCGTGCAGGTTCTGCAGGACGGCCTTGCCCTCCGGGGTGTCGACGCTGGCCTTCCTGCCGTCCGGCGTGACGACGTCGCCGCCCTGCGAGTACATCTCGGCGGTGAAGTGCCAGCCGCCCTGGTTCTGGGCGCTGTAGTCGGCGTAGCCGACGGTTCCGCCGCCGAGCGCGGCTATCTTCTTGGCGTCCGCGCGCACTTCTTCCCAGGTCGCCGGGGGCTTGTCGGGGTCGAGTCCGGCCTTCTGGAAGAGCTTGCGGTTGTAGATGAGTCCCATCGAGTAGCCGGTGCGCGGTACTCCGTAGATCTTGCCGTCGACGGTGTAGATGTCGCGCAGTTGCTGCTGGATGGTGCCGTAGCTCTTGAGGTCCTTGACGTACGACGTGATGTCGGCGGCCTGGTTGATGTCGACGACGTGCTTGGAGTCGGTGAAGTACGTGTAGAAGACGTCCTCCATCTGGCCGCCGGCGAGCTTGGCGTCGAACGTCTTGGGGTCCTGGCAGGGGAACGCGTCGTGCGCGACGACGTCGATGTCCGGGTTCTGCTTCTCGAACGCCTTGATGTCGGCCTCGAAGAACGAGCGGTCGACCTTGGCGCTCTTCGGAGGCATGCAGTTGACCGTGATGCGGGTCTTGCCACCCGCGGAGCCGTCGTCGCTGCCACCGCAGGCGGTGGCGGTGAGCGCGAGGGCGGACGCCGTGAGCACGACGAAGGTACGGCGGAACCCGGTACTTCTCATCGGTGGACCCCTTTGGGCAGGAGCGAGGAAGGCCCACGGGGGCGCGCCACCTTGATCTGGCGCACCGCCGTGTGCTGGCGCCGCACACTCAAGCACCGCCGACAAGGGTCCGCAAGATGTCGCGCAGAATCTGGAATTATTTGACAGCAGAATGGATCTCAGAGGCGGGGCGCTTGCGCGGTGGACCCCCGGACCACCAACTCCGGTTCGAACAAAAGCTCTTCGGCGGTGACGCTGCTCCCGCCGATCTGGGCGTTGAGCAGCTCGACGGCCGCACGGCCCATCGACTCGATGGGCTGGCGGACGGTGGTCAGGGGCGGCTCGGTGCAGTTCATCAGCGCGGAGTCGTCGTAGCCGACGACGGACACCTGTGAGGGCACGCCGAGTCCCTTGCGACGGGCGGCGCGTACGACACCGAGGGCGAGCGGGTCGCTGGCGCAGATGAAGCCGGTGACCCCGCGGTCGATGAGCCGGGCGGCCGCCGCGTGGCCGCCCTCGATCGAGAACATGGCCCGCGCGATGTGCGCGTCGGGCAGCTCGGGGGCGAGCGCGCGGGCCGCCGCCAGCTTCCGGGCCGAGGGCATGTGGTCGGCGGGCCCGAGGACCAGTCCGATGCGCTCGTGACCGAGCGAGACGAGGTGGCGCCAGGCCTGCTCGACCGCCACGGCGTCGTCGCAGGAGACGCCCGGGAAGCCGAGGTGCTCGATGGCCGCGTTGACCAGCACCACCGGGATGTTGCGGTCCGCCAGCTGCCGGTAGTGCTCGTGCGGGGCGTCGGCCTGCGCGTACAGCCCTCCCGCGAACACCACACCGGAGACCTGCTGTTGGAGCAGCAGCTCGACGTAGTCGGCCTCGGAGACGCCGCCCTTCGTCTGGGTGCAGAGCACCGGCGTCAGCCCGAGCTGGGCGAGCGCGCCGCCGATCACTTCGGCGAACGCCGGGAAGATCGGGTTCTGCAGCTCGGGCAGGACGAGCCCCACGAGCCGCGCGCGTTCACCGCGCAGTTGGGTGGGCCGCTCGTAGCCGAGCACGTCCAGCGCCGAGAGCACCGCCTGCCGGGTGGAGTCGGAGACACCGGGCTTTCCGTTGAGCACCCGGCTGACCGTGGCCTCGCTGACCCCGACCTTTTTCGCCACCTGAGCAAGTCGTCGCGTCATGCGCGCAAGAATAGCGCAAGAAATGCAAGCTGCTTGCGTAACACTCACTTGGCCCAGTCGAACCTAGTGGGCCGCCCACAGGCCACGGACATGGCCCAGGTGCCGGGTCATGACCCTGCGTACGGCCTCGGGGTCGCGGTCCACGAGGGCGTCGAGGAGTTCGAGGTGCTCCTCGGCGGAGTCCTGGAGGCGGCCCGCCTCGACCAGGGCGTCGAGGCCGTACAGGCGCGAGCGCTTGCGGAGGTCGCCGACGACCTCGACCAGGTGGGCGTTGCCCGCGAGGGCGAGCAGACCGAGGTGGAAGCGGATGTCCGCCTCGACGTAGGCGATGAGGTCACCGGCCGCCGCCGCGGTCACGATCTCCCGGGCGGCCGGGCGCAGCGCCTCCAGGGAGACCGGGTCCGCGGCGGTGGCCAGCTGCACGGTGGTGGGGATCTCGATCAGCGAGCGGATGTGGGTGTACTCGTCGAGCTGCTTCTCGGAGACCGCGGTGACCCGGAAGCCCTTGTTGGGCACCGTGTCGACGAGGCCCTCCTTGGCGAGGTCGAGCATGGCCTCGCGCACCGGTGTCGCCGAGACGCCGAAGCGGGCGGCGAGCGTCGGCGCGGAGTACACCTCGCCGGCCCGCAGTTCGCCCGCGATCAGCGCGGCCCGCAGGGCGTCGGCGACGCGCTCGCGGTAGCTGCTCTTCTTGCCGCCGAGAACGGGCAGGGCGGCGGGAGCGGCGGAGGGTGCGCTGCTGCGCGTGGCGGACATGGGTCGACTCCTCGTACGGCATGGCGGGTTTGTGCAATGTCACGTGACATCAGTATCTCTAGAGCACGAAACCCGCCGGGAACGGGTCGGTCGGGTCCAGGAGGTACTGGGCGGTGCCGGTGATCCAGGCGCGACCGGTGAAGCTGGGCAGTACGGCGGGGATTCCGGCGACCTCGGTCGTGCCGAGCAGTCGTCCCGTGAACTGTGTCCCGATGAAGGACTCGTTCACGAAGTCCGTGTGCAGGGGGAGTTCACCCCGGGCGTGCAGTTGCGCCATGCGCGCGCTGGTGCCCGTACCGCAGGGCGAGCGGTCGAACCAGCCGGGGTGGATCGCCATGGCGTGGCGCGAGTGGCGGGCGGTGGCGCCGGGCGCATACAAGTGGACGTGGTGGCAGCCGCGGATGGACGGGTCCTCGGGGTGGACCGGCTCGTCCTCGGCGTTGACGACCTCCATCAGCGACAGGCCGGCGGCGAGGATCTCCTCCTTTCGCGACCGGTCGAAGGGCAGGCCGAACTGCTCCAGCGGCAGGATCGCGTAGAAGTTGCCGCCGTACGCGAGGTCGTACGTCACCGTCCGGCCGTCGGGCAGGGTGGCCTTGCGGCCGAGGCCCGCCGAGAAGGACGGCACGTTCTTGAGCGTGACCGCGCGGGCGGCGCCGTCCTCGACCGCGACCTCGGCGACGACGAGGCCCGCCGGGGTGTCGAGCCGGATCGTGGTGACCGGCTCGACGACCTCGACCATGCCGGTCTCCACCAGGACCGTCGCCACGCCGATGGTGCCGTGCCCGCACATCGGGAGATAGCCCGACACCTCGACGTAGAGGACTCCGTAGTCGCAGTCCGGGCGGGTGGGCGGCTGGAGGATGGCGCCGCTCATCGCGGAGTGGCCGCGCGGCTCGTTCATCAGGAGCTGCCTGATGTCGTCGCGGTGCTCGCGGAAATACAGCCGCCGCTCGTTCATGGTCGCGCCGGGGATGGTCCCGATGCCGCCGGTGATCACCCGGGTGGGCATGCCCTCGGTGTGCGAGTCGACGGCGTGCAGGACGAGTTTGCTGCGCATGGGATCTCCGTAGCTCCTGCTGTTCGCGGGGAACTTGGCTCGCTCAAGGAGCGGCGCTCAGGCGAGACCGGCGGCGAGGGCCTTCTCGGTGGCGGCGCGGACCGCGGCCTCCTGCTCGGGCCGCAGCGGGACGCGCGGTGGACGCACCCGCCCGCCGTGCCGGCCCACGATGTCCATGGAAAGCTTGATGGCCTGGACGAACTCGACCTGGGAGTCCCAGCGCAGCAGTGGGTGCAATTGGCGGTAGAGCAGCCGCGCCGTGTCGAGGTCGCCCTCGACGGCGGCGTGGTACAGCTCGACGCTCGCGGCGGGCAGCGCGTTCGGGTAGCCGGCCACCCAGCCCTTGGCGCCCGCGACGGCGAGCTCCAGCAGGACATCGTCGGCGCCGATCAACAGGTCGAGTTCGGGGGCGAGTTCGGCGATCCGGTAGGCGCGGCGGACATCGCCGGAGAACTCCTTGACGCCGTGGATGTAGCCCTCCGTGTGCAGCTTCGCGAGCAGTTCGGGCACCAGGTCGACCTTGGTGTCGATGGGGTTGTTGTACGCGACGACCGGGACGCCCGCCTCGGCGACCGCCTCGTAGTGGGCGAGGACGGAACGCTCGTCGGCGCGGTAGGCGTTCGGCGGCAGCAGCATCACGGACCGGCAGCCGGCGTCGCGGGCCTGCTCGGCCCAGCGGCGGGCCTCGGCGGAGCCATAGGCGGCGACGCCGGGCATCACGCGGGAGCCGCCGATCGCCGACACCGCCGTCTCGACGACCTTCGCGCGCTCCTCGGGCGTGAGCACCTGGTACTCGCCCAGCGAGCCGTTCGGTACGACCCCGTCGCAGCCGTTCTCGACGAGCCAGGCGCAGTGCTGCGCGTAGCGGTCGTAGTCGACGGAGAGGTCGTCGTTCAGCGGGAGCGCGGTGGCGACGAGGACGCCGCGCCAGGGACGGTTCTCGGTGACGGTCATGAGCGGTTCCCTCTCCATGGTGTGTGACATTCTACTGAGGTTCGGTCCCGGTGGGGCGGGGCGGTACGAAGGTGGTCAGTCGTCGTCGGGGTCCCCGGCCCTCGCCAGCACCCCCAGCGGTACCGGGCGTGCCAACAGCCGCCGCGTGGGCGTCTGTTCGCATCCGGCGAGTCCGGCGACGGCGGGCTCGCACATCCGGCCCTGGCACCAGCCCATCCCCGCGCGGGTGAGCAGCTTCACGGTCCGTACGTCGCCCGCGCCGAGCTCGTCGACGGCGTTCCTGACCGCACCGGCGGTGACCTCCTCGCAGCGGCAGACGACGGTGTCGTCGGTGACCTGCTGCGTCCAGTGCGCGGGCGGAGCGTAGACGGTGTCGAGCGCGGCGAAGAACTCCCGCGCTCTCCTGCGGGACCTGGCGGCGCGGGCCCATGCGCGGGGGTCGGGCCGCGTCCCGGTCAGCCGGGCCGCGGCCGAGCGTCCCGCGATGTGGCCCTCGGCGAGCGACAGCGCCGCGCCACCGATGCCGGTGGTCTCACCGGCGGCCCATACGCCGGGGACGTCGGTGCGCTGCTCCTCGTCCACCGCGACGTTCAGGCCGTCGATACGGCAGCCGAGCGACTCGGCGAGGTCGATGTGCGCCAGCATGCCGTGGCCGACGGCGAGCGTGTCGCACGGGACGCGCCGTTCGGTGCCGGGCCCGACCCGTCCGTGCGTGTCGAGCGCGGCGACGGTCACGGCGTCGAGCCGCTCCTCGCCGTGTGCCGCGACGACGGTGTGCCGTGGGAGCAACTTGACTTGGTGTCGCAGGAGTTGGGCGCCGTACCGTACCCCCTCGGCGACCTTCCCGGGCTGTGCGGCCAGTGCCACGGGCCGCCGCAGCAACGCCTTCGGTTCGGCGGACTCGACGAGGGCGGCGACCTCGACCCCCGCCGCGGCGAGCCCGGTCGCCACGGGCAGCAGCAGGGGCCCGGTCCCCGCCACGACCGCCCGCTGCCCGGGGACGACGAGCCCGCCCTTCAGCATGGCCTGCGCACCACCGGCGGTGACGACCCCGGGAAGGGTCCACCCCGGGAACGGCAACACCTTCTCGTACCCGCCGGTGGCGAGAAGCACGGCGTCGGCGCGGACGGTGACGGGCTCCTCCTGAAGGGGGCCGAGCAGCGCGTGCACGACAAAGCCGACGGAGCCAGGTCGGGCCGGGGGCGATGCGGTGTCCGGCGGCGCTTCGGGTACGGCGGGTACGACGCACCACACGTGATGGTCCGCCAGATGCCTGATCGTGCCCGCCTCGACCCGCGCGGCCAGTGCGTCCTCAAGGCGCCGCCAGGTCCGCCACCGATGGTGCAGCGCCTCCGGGCGCCGGGCCCCGAGCCCCTCCGAGGGCCGCCGGTAGAACTGGCCGCCCGCTCCGGCCGCCGAGTCGATCAGCGTGACCCGGACACCGTGCGCCGCGGCGGCCAGGGACGCGGCCACCCCGGCCGGCCCCGCACCGATCACCGCGAGGTGCGGTCGCTCAGTCGCCATGGCCCGTCCCCTCCTGCGTACGGATCGTGTCGCCCGCCCGGACCGGCACCAGGCAGGCCCGCTGGTTGGGGCGATCGTTGACGGTCACCAGGCAGTCGAAGCAGACGCCGATGCCGCAGAAGACGCCGCGCGGGCGGCCCGCGCCGCGGGTGGCGCGCCAGGAAGTGACGCCCGCCGCCCACAGTGCCGCGGCGACGGTCTGCCCGGGCAGGACCGTGATCTCGCGGCCGTCCAGGGTGACGGTGAACGCGGGGCCCGGCTCGGCCCCGACCAGTTCCAGGGGATTCACCCGGCCTCCTTCGGGAAGCGGTCGGGCCGGAACGGCGTGAGGTCCAGGTCGGGTGACCTGCCCGAGACGACCTGTGCGATCAGCCGCCCGGTGCCGGTGGCGAGGCCGATTCCCGCGCCCTCGTGCCCACAGGCGTGGAAGAGCCCGGGCACCCGTGGATCGGGGCCGATCGCGGGCAGGTGGTCGGGCATGTACGGGCGGAAACCCAGGTACGTCCGCAGGGCCCGTACGTCGGCCAGGAACGGGAACAGCCGGGTCGCCCCGGCCGCCAGCGCCCGTACCGCCGGCAGTGAGAACGACCGGTCGAAGCCGACCCGTTCACGACTCGCGCCGATCAGGATCGGCCCCGCCGCGGTGCCCTCCACGACGGGTGAGGTCCCCAGCGCGGCCGAGTCGCTGGCCACGTCGGCGACGTAGTCCGCGGCGTACACCTTGTGCCGCACCCGGCGCGGCAGTGGTTCGGTCACCAGCACGAAGCCGCGTCGGGGCAGAACGGGCAGGAAGACGCCCGCGAGGGCGGCCATGTCGGCGCCCCAGGTGCCGGCGGCGTTGACGACCACCGGGGCGTGGAGGTCGCCACGGTCGGTCCGCACGCCGCGTACCGACCCGTCCGCCGTGCGCAGCACCTCGGTCACGGTCCGCCCTGTCAGGAGCCGCGCCCCCGAGGCCCGTACCAGGTGCGCCGCGGCGAGTGCCGGCATCACCTGGCTGTCCTGGGGGTAGTGCATGGCGCCCGTGAGGCCGGGTGCCAAGTGGGGTTCCAGGGAGTGGAGTTGGTCGGCGGCGACCTGCACCGCCTCGACCCCGGCGGCTCGTTGTCCCGCCGCGAAGGTCTCCAGCGCGGTGAGCCCCTCGGGCGTGGCGGCCACGACGACGCCCCCTTTGGCCTCGTACTCGACGGCCTCGCCCAGCTCCTCCGCGAGGTCGGCCCACAGGCGCCCCGACAGCAGGGCGAGGTCGAGTTCAGGCCCGGGTTCCTTGTCGGAGACGAGGAGATTGCCCTCACCCGCGCCCGTGGTCCCGCCTGCCACCGGGCCGCGGTCCACGAGAGTGACGTCGAGGCCCGCCCGGGCGGTGTACAGCGCGCAGGCCGCGCCGACCATTCCGGCTCCGACGATCACGACATCACAGGTCAGCCGCTCACTCACGCCAGTACTATGTCACATGCCTCTCTCGCCGGGAAACACCTCGATGGCGACCCATGCCGACTTCCACGAGGCCGCCCAGCGGTCGATGCCCGGGCTGCCCCGCTCGGCCGACGAAGTCGGGGCATGGATGAGGGAGTTCGACCGGTAGCCGGCCCGCACCGCATCCTGCTCCCGCTCACACCCGGCTCCCGGACGCCGTGTCGGCGGACAGCCGCTGGGCCGCGTAGATCGGGAGCACGGAGAGCAGGACGAGCACCGCCGCCACGACGTTGACGACCGGTGCCTGCTGGGGCCGCGTCATGTTGTTGAAGATCCAGATCGGCAGGGTCTCGATGCCGGGCCCGGCCGTGAACGTCGTCACCACGATCTCGTCGAAGGAGAGCGCGAAGGCGAGCAGTCCGCCCGCCAGCAGCGCCGAGCGCACCAGCGGGAAGGTGACGTCGATGAAGGCCCGGAAGGTGTCCGCGCCCAGATCCATCGCCGCTTCCTCGTACGAGACCGAGGTACGCCGAAGCCTCGCGACGACGTTGTTGAAGACGACCACGATGCAGAAGGTGGCGTGGCCGACGATCACGGTGAACAGGCCGAGACCGACGCCGAGTGGCTCAAGTACCGTACTGAACGCCGAGTTGAGCGCGATGCCGGTGACGATGCCGGGCAGTGCGATCGGCAGGACGACCACGAACGAGATGGCGTCGCGGCCGAAGAACCGGTGCCGGGCCACGGCGAAGGCGATCAGCGTGCCCAGCACCAGGGCGATGGCCGTGGCGCCCAGGCCCGCCTTCACCGAGACCCATAGCGCCGCGCGGGCACCCTCGTTCTCCCAGGCGACCGACCACCAGCGGAAGGTGAGTCCGGACGGCGGCCAGCTCGCGCTGCGGTCCGGGTTGAAGGAGTTGACCAGGACCAGCGCGAGCGGGACGTAGATGAACGCGAAGCCGACCCCTGCGGCGACGCGGAGCGCGATGCGCGCGGAACGGGAGAGTTGCACGGCTGGCTCCTCAGAGACTGCTCAAGGCGCCCGTGCGGCGCATCGCGAGCAGGTAGAGCACGATGACGACGACGGGGACCGTGCCGAGCGCGGCGGCCATGGGCAGGTTCAGTTCGATGTTGGAGTAGACGAGGTTGCCGATCAGCTGGGTCTTGCCGCCGACGATCTGCACGGTGATGTAGTCCCCGAGGCTGAGCGAGAAGGTGAAGACCGAGCCGGCCGCCACGGACGGCAGCACCATCGGGACCACGACCGAGCGGAAGGTGCGTCCGGCGCGGGCGCCCAAGTCCGCGGACGCGTCGAGCAGGTTGGCGGGCAGCTGCTCCAGTGCCGTGTGGATCGGCAGGATCATGTACGGCAGCCAGAGGTAGGTCAGCGCGATGATCGCCGCGACCAGTCCGAAACCGGGTCCGCCGAGCCCGAAGGGCTTCAACATCCAGTCGGCGAACCCACCTTGAGAGAGGATCAGCCGCCATGCGTACACCTTGACGAGGTAACTCGCCCACAGCGGAGTGAGAATGGCGACCACGAGCAACGGCCGCCACTTGGGCTTGGCGATGCGGGCCGTGTAGAAGGCGACCGGGAAGGCGATCACCGCGGACAGAGCGGTGACGGCGAGCGCCACACCGATGCTGCGCAGGATCACCTGCCGGAAGACAGGCGTCGTGAACAGGGCGTGGAAGTTGTCGGTCGACCAGACCTTCACGACCTCGGAGGTGAAGGAGTTGGTCGTCCAGAACGCCGAGACGAACAGCACGGCCAGCGAGCCGAGGTAGAGCACGGCCAGCCACAGCAGCGGCGCGGTGAGCAGCAGGGACAGCCTGAGCCGCGGCCGGCGGTGCAGGGTCCCGGCGAGCCGCCGGACGGGGGACCGTCCGGCGGCCTGCGCGGTGGAGGTCATCGGTTGTCTCTCAGCCCTTGATCTCGGTCCAGGCCTGGACCCACTTCGCGTACGGCACGCACTTCACGTCGGTGCGGCCGTCCAGGCACTGCTCGATGGGCGTGTTCCAGAAGGCGATGTTCTTCCAGTAGCTCTCGTCGGCCGCGTGGAAGGTGTCGCAGAAGGACTTGTCGCTGGTCTCGGTGCACGCCTTGGAGTTGGCCGGGGCCTCACCGAAGTACTCGGCGACCTGGGCGTTCACCTTCGGCGAGATGATCCAGTCCATCCATTTGTAGGCGCAGTTGGGGTGCTTGGCCTTGGCGGAGATCATCCAGGTGTCCGACCAGCCCGTGGAGCCCTCCTTGGGCACGAAGGCCTTCACCTTGGCGCCCTCGCCCTGCGCGAGGTTGGCGATGACCTGCCAGGTGGTGCCGACCACGGAGTCACCACTCTTGAAGGCGGAGATCTCCTTGAGGTAGTCGCTCCAGTACTCCCCCACGTTCACACTCTGCTTCTTCAGCAGCGCGACGGCCGCGTCGAACTGCTTCTGGTCCAGCGCGTAGGGGTCCTTGATCTTCAACTCCGGCTTGGTCGCCCTCAGATACAGCGCCGCGTCGGCGATGTAGATCGGCGAGTCGTACGCCGTCACGTGCCCCTTGTGCTTCGAGGCGTCCTCGAAGACCGCGGACCAGGAGGTGGGGGCCGGCGTGACCTTCTGCGTGTTGTACATCAGCAGGTTGGCGCCGCGGCCGTGCGGGATGCCGTACATCTTGCCGTCGACGGAGTTCCAGGCCCCGTTCTTCAGGCCGCTGAAGACGTCCTTGTAGTTCGGCACGAGGCTGGTGTTGACGGGGGCCGCGTCGCCGGAGGCTATGAGGCGCAGGGACGCGTCACCGGACGCGGAGACGGCGTCGTACTGGCCGGTCTTCATCAGCTTGACCATCTCGTCGGAGCTGGCGGCGACCTTGGAGTTGACCTGACAGCCGGTCTGCTTCTCGAAGTCACTGACCCAGTCGACCTTGGGGTCGTTGGAGCCGTCCTCGACATACCCGGCCCAGGCGACCAGGTTGACCTGGCCCTCGGTCTTGCCCAGCTTCGACTGCGCCTTGAGGTCGGGTGGGTTGAGGCCGGTGGCCGAGGAGGCGCCCGAGTCGGACGACCCGCAGGCGGTCGCGGCGAGGAGCACCGCGACGGCGGTGAACGAGAAAAGAGAGGTGCGGACGGTTCGGTTCGGGCGCACGACGTACTCCATACGTGATGGGGGACTGAGTGTGGGGGTCGTCAGCGGGGGGCGGGGACCTTGAAGGTGTGACGGTGGTGCCACTGGAGCCGGACCCGAGTGCCGCGATAGGCGGCGACGTCCTCGGAGGAGGTCTCCAGGTTCTGCTGGAGCGCGGTCAGCCGTCCGCCCGCGTCGAGGTCCACCAGGAAGCGGGTGGCGTCGCCCAGATAGACGACCTCGACGACGGTGCCCGTGGCGGTGGAGTGGTCCGGCTCGTCGGCCTCGGCGGACTCCTTGAGGACCCGGATCTTCTCGGGCCTGATGCTGTACGTGCCCGAGGCGCCCACCACCTGCTGCGCCGAGTCGCCTTCGAGCAGGTTGGAGGTGCCGACGAAGCCCGCGACGAAGGGGGTGGCGGGGCGTTCGTAGATCTCGGCGGGGGTGCCGACCTGTTCGATGCGGCCCTGATTGAAGACGGCGATGCGGTCGCTCATCGTCAGGGCCTCCTCCTGGTCGTGGGTGACGAAGACGAAGGTGATGCCGACCTCGCGCTGGATCGCCTTGAGTTCGACCTGCATCTGCTCGCGCAGCTTGAGGTCGAGGGCGCCGAGCGGTTCGTCGAGCAGCAACACCCGGGGGCGCCCGACGAGGGCGCGGGCAAGTGCGACGCGCTGACGCTGACCGCCGGAGAGCTGGGAGGGGCGGCGGGCCCCGAAGCCTTCGAGGCGTACGTCCGCGAGCGCTTCGCGGGCCTGTTGGAGCCGCTCGGCCTTGGGCACCTTGCGGACCTTGAGGCCGTACGCGACGTTCTGCTCGACGGTCATGTGCGGGAACAGCGCGTAGTCCTGGAAGACGGTGTGCACGTCCCGCTCGAAGGGAGCCAGCCCGGTGACCTCCTGGCCCGCCAGCTCGATCCGGCCCGCGGTCGGGCTCTCGAAGCCGGCGATCATCCGCAGGACGGTCGTCTTGCCCGAGCCGGACGGGCCGAGCATCGAGAAGAACTCACCGTCGGCGATGTCCAGGTCCACTCCGGCCACGGCGGTCGTCTCACCGAACGCCTTCCGCAGGCCCTGGAGCCGGATCGCTGTTGCCTCCATGGGCGGGAACCTTTCTGGTGGACTGGCGCGTTGACCGGAAAGATATGAAGTCATAGTTCAAAGCTCAAGACCCCCTTAGAGTAAAGGTTGAGTCAACGCACAAGGTGGTGGCCGTGAAGCAGTACGTGAACAACAACGCCGAGGGTGCCCGCAGAGCCGTCTTCACCCCCGTGGACAACCGCGCCCGGGTGGACACGGTCATCCGCAGGCTCAGCGACGCCATCGAGCTCGGCCTGCTCGCCGACGGGGAGCAGCTGCCCGGCGAGATGGAGCTGGCCGGTCAGCTCGGCGTGTCCACGGTCACCCTGCGCGAGGCGCTGATGGCGCTGCGCCAACAAGGGCTGGTCACCACCCGCAGGGGGCGCGGCGGCGGCAGCTTCGTCTCCCTCCCCGAGGAGCCCGGCGAGGAGCGGCTCAGGGTGCGGCTGGCCGGCTGGAGCACGGAGGAGCTGCGCGATCTGGGCGACCACTGGGCTGCCCTGTCGGGCGCGGCCGCCCAGCTGGCCGCGGAGCGCACGGAGCCGGGTGACCTACAGCAACTGCGGCGCACACTGCATGAGTTGGCGTCCGCCGAGGACGCCGCGGCGCGCAGCCGGGTCTACGGCCGGTTTCATGTCGAGCTCGCCGCGGCGGCCCAGTCCGCCCGGCTGACCCGCGAGCAGGTCGCGCTCCAGACGGAGGTGGGGGCACTGTTGTGTCTCGTGCTCGGGGACGACGCATATCGTGAAGAAGTCGCAGACCGTCACCGCTCCGTAATCTCGGCCGTGCAAGATGGAGCCCACGCATCGGCCAGAGCGCTGGCCGAGCGGTGCGTCCAGGCCTCGACGGCACGGCTCATCGCCGTCCGCCTCGCGATGCCGCGTGCCGCGTCCGGTCCCCGTCCGCTGGAGGGCGTCCATGAGCAGGAGCCCCGGTCCGGCCGGCGCCACGGCGACGCTTGACGCGACACCGGAGGCGGCCGTCGCCGCCCAGGTCCGCTCCACCCTTGAGGCCGTGTTCGAGGCGGTTGCCGAGACGCGCGCCGACACCACGACCCGGCTCACCGGGGTCGCCGCGCAGGGCCGTCGCCCCGCGACCGTCGACCTGGCCGCGCTGCGCCCGGGGCTTCATCTCCGGCTCGCCCGGCAGGAGTTGGTGTCGGGCGTCGGATTCGTCGCCGCGCCGGGACTGCTGAGTGACGTACCGGCGTGGCTGGAGTGGTGGCAGACGGGCTCCGACGGAGACGTACGGCCGCTGCTGCTCGACCTCGACCCCGCGCACTCCGCGTACTCCGACTACACGCACTGGGACTGGTTCGCCCTCCCCCGTGACACCGGGCAGCGGGCGGTCGCCGGCCCCTATGTGGACTACCTCTGTTCCGACGAGTACAGCCTGACGCTGTCCGCACCCGTGCAGGTGAAGGGCCGGTTCGTGGGGGTCGCCGCGGCCGACGTGTATCTGCGGCACTTCGAGGCGGCCGTCGTGCCGCTGCTCCAACAGCTTCCCGGAGCCGCCCACTTGGTGAACGGGCGCGGGCGGGTGGCCGCGTCCGCCGATCCGGCGCATCTGGCCGGATCGCTCACCAAGGGCCCGGACTTCGGGGCCGTACTGGCAGGGGCGCGGACCGCGCGCCACGACGGGATGCGGCTGATCCCGTGCGACGGAGTGCCCCTTGTGCTCGTTGTACTGGACCCCTGAGCGGGCCCACACCCTGGACCGCCGAGCGGGCTCACACCACGCGCAGCTCCGCCGCGCCGTTGCGTGTCCTGCGCGGTCCGGCCGTCATGTGCCGCGCCTCGCGCAGGACCAGGGTCATCCGCGTATATCCCATGCCCTGAAGGGTCTTGGGGGTCTCGCCGACGATCCGGCAGTCCATGCGGCCCCAGCGGGGATCGGGGTGCACCAGCGGCCGTACGGCGCCGTCGTGCTCGACGGCGTCCGGGCCGACGGCGCGGATCCAGTGCGGCAGGCCCTGCCGGTAGGCGGCCTCCATGATCGGGTCCTGGGCGATGTCGCGGCGGATCGACTGGAGTCCGCGGTCCTGACCGTGGCGCTCCACCGCCGCGGCGAACTGGGCCAGCAGCGGCAGGCACCAGCTCGACTCGTGCTCACCGAGGACCGTGGCAGCGTCCGGGTGAAAGAGGACGAACCGGAGGAAGTTGTCACCCGGCATGGCGGTCGGATGGGGGCCTACGCCGCTGAAAAGTGTCTCGAACGCGGCGTTGGCCAACACGACGTCCCAGCGGTGGTCGAAGACGACGGACGGGAACGCAACGGCCTCCAGGAGAGTGGCGTAGTCCTGGAGATACGCCTGAGCCTCGAGACTCTCGGGGACAGGTCGCGGCTGGGACCGCTGCCATCCTGCCTGGTACGCCATCGGGAGGTCACCCCTCTTGCCTCTGCGGCCTTCACGCGGCGCCCCGATCCTGCTGCCCGGACCTCAGCCATGTCAACTATCGTGGCATTTGGCGCTTGTTGACGGCTGATTCGCGCCACAGTTGTGGCGACCGCTGGATGTGAGTTCGAGCGAGCGGCTAGTCTCCCGTTGGTCCCTGACCCTTGCGAGAGGGACCTGACGGACCTGAGCGAGACTGAGAGAGATGTAGGAGATCAGTCGGTGACGGATGGCTTCGAAGTTCCGGGCGCCACGGCGACGGTTCTGCTGCCGGCCGTCGTGGCCCGGGTCACCGCACTCGCCGACCGGCTCGATGTGCAGCACTCCGAGGTTTTCGACGTCCAGCGCCTGTCGGCCGAGTCCGGCGTCCCCCAACCCGTGGCGCGGGCCCTGCTGAGCGGTCGCCCCGCCGGGGAACCCGATCTGCAGGCCCGCTTCCTCCAGCGCCTGGACCTGTTGCGCCGCACCCGGCTCAAGCCCAATGGGCGCAAATACACCCAACAGGAGATCGCCGACGGCGCCGGAATGTCGCGTCAACAGGCGGGCGCCCTCATCAACGGCGACCGGCGCCCCACCATGGAGCACTGCGACGCCATCCAGCGCTTCTTCCGGGTGCACGCGGGGTTCCTGACGGCCGAGGACTCCGAGGCGCTCGTGGGTGCCCTGCGGCGCTCGGAGCAGGAGCTGCTGCAACAGCTCGCCGACCGTGAGCGCGAGGCGGCCGCGGCCGCCGACGACCCGCTGGAGCGGCTGCTCCAGGACCACGGTGTCCGCGGAATCGCCTGGCGGGCCGCGCAGTTGCCCACCGACCAGCACCGCGACAAGGTCGCCGAGTGGCTGGACATGCTCTTGGAGAGCGTCAAGCGGCCCGAGTCGTGATCCGGGGGAGAACTGTGGGCATCGGAAGGGACATGCGCCGCCTGTGCGGCGAGTTGGTCGCGGAGCTCTCGCTCCCGGCACCGGCGGAACCCGCCGACCTGTACGCCGCCCTGTGCGACGCCATGAGCAGACGCCGCGGCCGTCCCGTCCAGTTCCGTACGGCCGCGTTCCCGCCCGGCACGGCCAGCGGGCTGTGGCTCGACATGGCCGACCAGGACCTCGTCGTCATCGAGGAACGCACCGCCCCCGACCATCAGTTGGTGATCCTCGGCCACGAGCTGTGGCACATGAAGGCCGGGCACTGCAGTCACCACGTCGAGGGCGCCGCCGTCGCGGCCCGCTTACTCAGCGACACCGCCGATCTGCAGGCGACCGTCCTGAGGGTCGCCGCACGCACCCGCTTCGACCTCGCGGACGAGAAGGAGGCCGAGAGCTTCGGTCTGCTGCTCGCCAGCAAGTGCCGTACCTGGCTGGCCGGTTCGCCACTGCGCGGGCCGGTGAGCCGGGACGGTCTGGCCGGCCGCATCGAGGCGTCCCTGGGGTACCGCGGACCGCAGGGCTGAGGCGCCTTCCCGGACATGGACGGATCCAGCTACTACGTCCCGGCCGTCGCCATGGGCGTCGCCCTCGCCGTCAAGGCGCCCACCCTGATCCGCGGCTGGCGCGACCCGCTGCTGCGGTCGGTGGGCATCCTGCTGGCACTGGCCTGCCTGGTGTTCCTCTTCGCGGCCCCGCCGACCATCGCCGAGGTCAATGACCTCACCGGTATCCCCAACGTCTCGGCGCCCCTGGTCTACTGCCTGCTGAGCGTCTTCAGCGCGTCCTGTCTGGTGCTGATCATCCACTGGCGCGGCGGACCCCCCGAGGTCACCCGCCGGCTCTCCCGCCGCTGGATCACCGGGTACGGCGTCGTCAGCGTGGCGCTGGTCGTGCTCTACCTGCTCGGGGACTGCCCCGAGGAGCGCCTGCGGGACCTCGACACCTACTACGCGAACACCCCGTTCATCCGCGAGATGATCGTCCTCTACCTCGTGGCGCTGACCGTCGCGGGCGTCGCGATGAACGTCATGTGCTGGCGCTGGGCCCTTCAGGTGGACGGCTGGCTGCGCGCCGGGCTGCTGACGATCGCGGTCGGCTTCCTCTTCAACGTTCCCTACGCGGCGACCAAGTTCATCGCCGTGGTGGCCCGCTGGAACGGCGCGAACCTGGACGGTCTGAGCACCGACGTGGCCCCTGTGCTGGCCTCCGTCGGAGCCCAGGTCAGCGCGGTCGGCTTCCTGCTCCCGCTGGCCTGCCAGCGCATCGGGGACAGCTGGACCACCTGGTCGACGTACCGCCGGCTCGGGCCGCTGTGGCGCGAGCTGAGGACGGTCTCGGCGCACGCGGACCACGCGGTGCGGATCTCCTGGTGGTCCTCCGCCGAACTCCAGGTCACCCAGCGGGAGTCCGACATCCACGACGGCATGCTCAGCCTGTACCCCTACTTCGACTCCGAGGTACGCTCCCTCGCCTACGACGCGGCCGTGACGGCGGGCTCCGAGCCCGCCCAGGCTCAGGCCGAGGCCGACGCGGCGATGGTGACGGCGGCGGTGCGGGCCAGGGCGGCCGACCCGGAGGGCAGGGTCATCAGCGCGGCGGAGGCCGCCCCCGCCGCTTCCGCCGAGGGTCCACGCGACCTCGTACGGATGTCGATGGCCCTGCGTCAGTCACCCGTCGTCGGGGCCGTCAAAGGACGGGCCGCGACCAGGTCAGAGAGCGACTTTCATGAGCAATCCCGCTAGCGCGGCAGCAGGCGACAGAGCTACGGCCCCCCGTCGGGCCGTCGTCATCGGCGCGGGGACGGCCGGTCTGCTGGCCGCCGCCGCCCTGGACCCGTACGCCGAGGTCACCGTCGTCGAGCGCGACGTCCTGCCGGCCGGGCCCGCGCCGCGCAAGGGCCTCCCGCAGGCCCGGCACGCCCATCTGCTGTTGTCCGGCGGTGCCCGTGCGATGGAGGAGCTGCTGCCGGGGGTGACCGCCGCCTGGCTCGCCGCGGGCGCCCGCCGGATCCCGCTGCCCACCGGATTCGTCTCACTGACGGCGCAGGGCTGGCTGCAGCGCTGGCCCGAGATGGAGTTCATGATCTCGTGCAGCCGTGATCTGCTCGACTCGGTCCTGCGCGACCGGGTCGCCACGAAGGACCGGGTGACCGTCGTGGACGGCACGGAGCTGCTCGGCCTGGAGGGCGACGCCTCCCGGGTGACGGGCGTACGCGTGCGGACCCGCGACGGTGAGCAACGGGTGCTGCCTGCCGATCTGGTGGTGGACGCCTCGGGGCGCGGCTCGCGCTCCACCCGCTGGCTCGACGCGCTGGGCGTCGCACCTGCGCCGCTGGACGAGGTCGACTCCGGACTCACCTATGCCAGCCGGATCTTCCGGGCACCGGCGGGCACCGAGGACTACCCCGTGGTCGGTGTACAGCCCGACCCGGCGCAGCCCGTACCGGGCCGGTCCGCGACGATCGTGCCCGTCGAGGGCGGGCGCTGGCTGGTGACGCTGTCGGGCACCCGCGACGGACAGCCGACCGACTCCGCCGAGGAGTTCGAGCCGTTCGCTCGCGGTCTGCGCCACCCCGTGGTGGGCGAGCTGATCGCGCACGCGCAGCCGCTGACGGACGTCACCATCAGCCGCAGCACGATCAACCGGCGGCGCTTCTTCGAAAAGGTCAAGGGCTGGCCGGAGGGGTTCGTCGCGCTCGGCGACGCCGTCGCCACCTACAACCCGGTCTACGGGCACGGCATGGCGGTGGCCGCGCAGGGCGCGCTGGCGCTGCGCGGGCAGCTCGCCGAGCACGGGATCGCGGCGCCGGGGCTCGCGCGGCGGGTACAGCGAGCGGTGGCGCTTCCGGTGACGATCGCCTGGGAGCTGGCCACGGGCACGGACATCCGCTACCCGGGCGCGATCGGCGAGCAGCCCGGGGTCACGCGGAAGTTGCTGGGGCGCTATGTCGAACGGCTCCTGCGGACGGCGGCGGGACGCCCCCTGGTCGCCCAGGTGTTCCTGGCCGTGTTCACCCTCTCCGCGCCCCTGTCCGCGCTGGTCAGACCGGAGGTCGTCTTCGCCGTACTGCGCGGACCGCGCCGCCCTCCCCTGACCGCCCCGCCCCTCACGGCCGAGGAACGCGAAGCGGTACTGAGCGCCCCGGAGCCGTCGGGAACACCGGCGGTCGGCTGAGCGGAGGGCGGGCATCCGGCGGCGCCGGACACCGCCGGCGGCGGGTGTCAGGTCGCGCTGCGTTCGCTCGCCTCGCGCAGGTCGCGCTCCACCGCCCGGTTGTGGGCGGTGTCGGGCCGGCCGGCCGTCGTGCCGGGGCGGCCCGCGCGCAGCAGTTCGCGCCAGTGCTCCCGGCTCCAGTCGGCCGGGCTGGTGGTGCTGGTGAACTCCTCGACGAGGTCGAGGAAACGGCCCGGGTCACTGTGGAAGGGGAAGTGGCCCGCGCCCTCGAAGATCTCCAGCCGGCTGCCCGGCATGGCCTGGTGGGCGCCGTACGCGTGCCGCACCGGCACCACGCTGTCCCGGTCGCCCCAGAGCAGCATCGTGGGCATGCCCTCGGTCAGATAGCAGCGGTCGAGCATGGTCACCGCCTGCCCGCGCCAGTCGACGACCGCCCGCAGGGTGCGGATGAACGCGCTGCGGGAGGTCGCGTCGGGCAGCGCGTCGACGAGGTTGAGCAACTCCGGCGCGTCCTGGCCCAGATCGGTGTCCAGTAGCCTCATCAGACGCAGGAACAGCCCGACTTGGAGCCGCATGCCGGGCAGCCGCAGCGTGGAGAGCATGAGGTGGGCGCCCGGCAGCGAGACGGCCCGCAGAACGGGGTTGACCTCGCCGCCGACACCGCCCGCGCTGACCAGGATCAGCCGTTCGGTGCGCTCCGGGAACTGGTAGGCGAACTGCATCGCGACGCCGCCGCCGAGCGAGTGCCCGACCAGGGTGGCGGACTCGATGTCGAGCGTGGTGAGCAGATCGCGGACCCCGTTGGCGTACGCGGCCACCGAGTAGTCGGCGCGCGGCTTGTCGGAGGAGCCGTGGCCGAGCAGGTCCGGCGCGATCACCGTGTGGGTGCGGGCGAGCTCGGGGATCAGGTCGGCCCAGGTCGCCGAGGAGTCGCCGATGCCGTGGATCAGGACGAGCGCGGGGCCTTCACCGGCCGCACGGTAGGCACGACGGTAGCCGTGCACGACACGGTGCTGCAGACGCAGCTCCGCGCCGCCCACCGAGCGCAGCCGCGGGTTGCGCCGCGGACGCCGAGGCGGTACGTCGACCACGGGCTCACCTCCTGTTCCGGGCCGCCGTGAAAGCGGCTTCCCCGCCGCCGAGAAGGCGCTTCCCGGCTCTTCCCACCACCCTAGGGCCCCTGTCCCACAAGGGATTTCCGTGAGGTTTCGCCTCCGCTAAGCGGGCGAACCTCCACGCATCGAAACGGCATTGTCAGTGGCGGTTGGCAAGCTGGAGGCACGTACCGCCATGTACCGCTTCGACCAGCCGACCCGGGGAGAGCCGTCCGATGCCGACCGCCGTACTGACCGACCACGAACGCGCCGCCGTGCAGGCCTATCTGCGTCTCCTTCAGACCGTACGAGCGGCGTTCGACGGTCCGCCGGACGGGCGTCGACCACCCGTGGTGCCGCCCGCCGCGCTCGCCGAGGCGGAGCGGGCGCTGGCGGCTGCCGGACTCGCGGGCAACGAGGAGGAGTTCTTCCGGCTGCTGCGCAGCTGGTGCCCAGAGCCCGGAGGCCGCCTTGCCTAGGCCGTGTCGGCCCCGGGGTGCGGGACGGTGACGGCCGTGGCCAGCAGGCCTCGTCGCACGGTCCAGCGTCCTTCGAAGGACTGTATGCGTCGCCCGTCCACCAGCGGTCCCGGCACGAGGAGTTCGGCACGCAGGCCGCCGGAGCGTGCGGGGCCGTCGTCCGCGAAGAGTTCGATGTCCGCTTCGAGGAAGTCCAGCCACTTTCCGGTGAGGGGGTACCACGCCTTGTAGACGGACTCCTTGGCGCTGAACAGCAGCCGGTCCCAGTGCACGGAGGCGTCCCGCCGCGCCAGCTCGCGCAGCCGGTCGTTCTCCGTGGACAGGGCCACGGAGGCGATGACGTCGTCGGGGAGTTCCTCGTGGGGTTCGGCGTCGATGCCCAGGGAGGCCAGATCGGTGGCGCGGACGAGGGAGGCGGCGCAGTAGCCCTCGCAGTGCGTCATGCTGCCGATCAGTCCGTCGGGCCAGACGGGCGCCCCGTGCTCGCCGCGCAGGACGGCCTGCGCGGGCACGCCGAGCTTCTCCATGGCCCGGCGGGCACAGGCGCGCACGGCGGCGAACTCACGGCGCCGCTTCTCCACGGACCGCGCCACGAGCTGCTGCTCCCCGGGGTACAGCGGCGCGCCCCAGTCCTGGTCGTCACCGTGTGCCTCCACGGTCACGACCGATTCCGGGAGCAGCTCCTCGATCACCGGTTCCGACCTCCATCGGCAGAATGTGGCGCAGGGTGTCCGGCGGGCCGGGACGGGGCCGCCACTCCCGGGGGTATCCCACCGAGACCTCTTCGAAGCGGACGCCCTCGTGGTGGGTGGTCCGCGGGATGTGCAGATGACCGTAGACCATGGCCTGGGCGCGGAAGCGGCGGTGCCAGTCGGCGGTCAGCCGGGTGCCGCACCACATGGCGAACTCGGGATAGCGCAGGACGTCGGTCGGGTGGCGGTCCAGCGGGTAGTGGTTGACCAGGACGGTGGGCAGGTCCTCGGGCAGCTCGGCGAGCCTGCGCTCGGTCTCGGCGACCCGGGCCCGGCACCAGGCCTCGCGGCTCGGGTAGGGGTCGGGGTGCAGGACGTGCTCGTCGGTGCAGATCACCCCGGTCCCCTCGGCGTACGCCATGCCCTCGTCCTTGGTCGCGCAGCCCGGCGGCAGGAACGAGTAGTCGTAGAGCAGGAAAAGCGGTGCGACGACCGCGGGGCCGCCCGGCCCGTCCCAGACGGGGTAGGGGTCCTCGGGGGTCGTGACGCCCAACTCCCGGCACATGGCGACGAGATGCTCGTAGCGGGCGACACCGCGCAGCTGCACGGTGTCCTTGGGATGGGTCCACAGCTCGTGGTTGCCGGGCGCCCAGAGGACCTTGCGGAAGCGTCCGCTGAGGGTTTCGAGGGCCCAGTGGATGTCGGCCACGGTCTCCGAGACGTCACCGGCCACCAGGAGCCAGTCGTCGTCGGTGTGCGGGCGCATCTTCTCGACCAGGGCGCGGTTCTCCGCGTACCCGATGTGCAGGTCGCTGATGGCCAGCAGGTTTCCGTGTCCGCCGGCCGTCGACCGCACCCTTGCCACCTCCGAGAAAAGGACTGGAAACACAAGAACACATTCGTCCCCGCGGGACAAGGACGGCCCGCGCGCCGGGCCTCGCGCCCCGGCGCGTCGGGCCGGATTCCGGGGTGTCGGGAAATCCGTAACACGCCCGTAGCGTCACACCGGGCTCGCGCCCCTTATGATCGCCCCAACACAACCGCCACGAACCCTTCTCGGCGTATGGCGGTTTGCTGTTCCTCCCTCTCCCCTGGCCGGGCACGGCCTGCTCCGCCGTGCCCGGAACCCTGAAAGGCGGCCTGCATGGGTTCTCGCGTACGCGTCTGGCTCAACCGCACGTACGCGGAGAACGTGTTCTTCATGGACCAGCTGCGAAGTAATCCGCAGCTCCGCCCGGTCGAGATCCATGCCACCCACGGCGATCCCGACTCCCCCGTGCTGGCCGCCGCCGACACCGCCGCCATGGAGCCGGAAGGCCTCTCCCCCGCCGCCTACGTCGAGTACGCCCTCGACCAGTGCGCGCGCCACTCCATCGACGTGTTCGTGCCGGTCCTGCAGCAGGCGGCGATCGTGGCGCACCGCGCCGAGTTCGCGGCGCTCGGTACGGCCCTGCTGGCGCCGCCCTCCGAGGCCGTGGCCGTTTTCCTGGACAAGGCCACCGCGTACCAGGCGGTGCAGGCGGTGGGCGTGCCGGTGCCGCCGTGGTGGCGGGTGCGCACCGAGGAGGAGCTCGTCGCCGCGGTCGAGACGCTGGAGGCCGAGGGTCACAAGGCCTGCTTCAAGCCGGCGGCGGGGGCGGGCGGAGTGGGCTTCCGCGTCATCACGCGCGCCCCCTTCTCGCTCGCTCACCTCAATGGATTCCCGAGCCCGTACGTGCCGCTCGACCTGGTCGTGGAGGCACTGCGGTCGGCGGACGAGCCCGTCGACTGGCTGGTCATGCCGCTTCTGGGGCAGCCGGAGGTGTCCGTCGACTGCCTCACGGCGCCGGACGGCCGGGTCCGTATGGCGGTGGGCCGCACCAAGAACGGACGGCGTCGCGGTTTCACGCTGCACCCTTCGTTCATCGAGCCCGCGCGGCTGCTCGCGGAGGCGTTCGGACTGCACTATCTGACGAACATTCAGTTCCGCATGCTCGGTGACGACCCGGTCCTCATGGACGTCAACACCCGCCCGGCGGGCGGTCTGCATCAGCTCTCGCAGTGCGGCATCAACGCCCCTTGGGCGGCGGTGCAGTTGGCGCTCGGCGAGGAGACGGGCGAGATGGTGCCGCCGCTGCTCGGGCAGGACTACACCGTGCTCGCGGGCCCCCGTCCGGTGCGTCCGGTCTCGCTGCCGCACCAGCGCACCGACGCGCCGGCGTCCACCCTGCCCGCCGTGCCCGCCCCGGCCCCCGCGACGGAGGACGCTCCGGCACCGGAGCCCGCGCCCGCCCATGCGTCCAAGGCCTCCAACGCGACCACGGCCGCCACCGCGCCCGCCTGAGCCCTACGCCCCGGCCTCCACTCCTCACCTCTCGCCTCTCACTCTTCACCTCTCGCCCCTCACCCCTCGCACTTCACCTCTCACCCTCACCACCCGCTCACCGGTCTGGACCAATTCCGCGCAACGCCTTGACAGCGGGATTGGTCCATACCAACTTGGTTGCGCACCTCTCAGCACTCCCGAAGCACTCCCGAACACCCCCATGCCTCAAGGGAGATCGCGTGCGCATCAACCTCAGAACAGACCTCAGGCGTTCCAGACATCGCGTCCTCGCGCTGCTCGGCACCGCCGCCCTGGCGCTGGCCGGGGCGGTCGCGCTGCCCACCACGGCCCAGGCGGCCAACATCCTGTCCAACCCCGGCTTCGAGTCGGGCAGCCTCTCCCCCTGGTCGTGCACCGGGAACCTCGGCTCGGTCGTCTCCAGCCCCGTGCACGGCGGCTCCAAGGCCCTTGCCGGGGCGGCGAGTTCGAGTGACAACGCCCAGTGCAGCCAGACCGTCTCGGTCCAGCCGAACACCACGTACAGCCTCTCGGGCTGGGTGCGCGGCAGTTACGTCTACCTGGGCGTGGACGGCGGTGCCTCGACCTGGACGACGTCCCCGTCGGCGTACAGCCAGCTCAGCGTCTCCTTCACGACCGGCGCCTCGCAGACCAGCGCCAAGATCTACGTCCACGGCTGGTACGCGCAGGGCACCTACTACGCCGACGACATCAGCCTGGACGGTCCGGGCGGCGGCGGAGGCGGCTCGGACACCCAGGCACCGACCGCGCCGACGAACCTGACCTCCACCGGCAAGACCTCCTCCAGCGTGTCCCTGTCGTGGGGCGCGTCGAGCGACAACGTGGGCGTCACGGCGTACGACATCTACAGCGGCTCGAACCAGGTGCTGAGTGTCTCGGGTACGAGTGCGACGGTCAGCGGTCTCTCGTCGAGCACCGCCTACACGTTCACGGTGAAGGCGCGGGACGCGGCCGGGAACACCTCCGGGGCCTCCAACTCCGTGTCCGTGACCACGGACGCGGGCGGTGGCGGCGGCACCGGCTTCAAGCAGGCGGCACCGTACCTCTACCTCGGCTGGGGCGACCCGCCGAGCGCGACCTCGGTGATGAGCTCGACCGGCGTCAAGTGGTTCACGATGGCGTTCATGCTGGACTCGGGCGGCTGCAACCCCGCCTGGGACGGCAGCAGGGCGCTCACCGGTGGCAACGACCAGACCGTCATCAACCAGATCCGCTCCGCCGGCGGTGACGTCGTCCCGTCGTTCGGCGGCTGGCAGGGCAGCAAGCTCGGGGCCAACTGCTCCTCGGCGAGCGCGCTCGCCGGTGCGCTGCAGAAGGTGATCGACGCCTATGGCCTCAAGGCGATCGACATGGACATCGAGAACACGGACGAGTTCGAGAACGAGGCCGTCCAGGCCAAGATCCTGACCGCGCTGAAGACCGTCAAGGCCAACAACCCGGGCCTCAGGACGATCGTCACCTTCGGCACCTCGACGACCGGACCGACCTACTACGGCAACCGGCTCATCGAGCAGGCGCAGTCGCTGAACGCGGGCATCGACGTCTTCACGATCATGCCGTTCGATTTCGGCGGCGGCTCCGACATGTACGGCAACACCGTCAATGCCGCCGAGGGGCTGAAGGCCAAGCTCAAGTCCACCTTCGGCTGGGACGACGCCACGGCCTACTCCCACATCGGCATCTCCGGCATGAACGGTCTGTCCGACCAGCAGGAGAACACCACCCCGGCGATCTGGACCCAGATCCGCGACTGGGCGAACTCCCACCACATCGCCCGTCTCGCCTACTGGGCGGTCAACCGTGACCGGCCCTGCCCCGGCGGGGGTGTGGTGAGCAACTGCTCCGGCATCAGCCAGAACAACTGGCAGTTCACCTCCATCACGGCCGGGTTCACCGGCTGACGCTCCCGGCGTGGGGGTATCCGGCCGTCAGACGGTCGGGTACCCCCACGTGTCGCTCCAGTCGCCGGGAGGCGCAGCAGCACTTGGGTTCCTGTTTCACGGGCCCTGCCGACTGGTGAGGGTCGGTCTTACAAGGCCTCCGCAGGCCTGACTTCCCGCCCGTCCGGCGGTAGGTCCGACACCTCGGTGGGCAAGAGTTCGACAGCGGGCGCTGGGCCGACATCGGTGCAGGCGGGGCCAGACAAGGGTGTTCGGCGGGGTCTTGTCGACGATGATCCGCTTGCCGCTGCGGGTGAGTTCGAGGTGCAGCAGCCGGTCCCACAGCGTGTGCTCCAGCTCGTCCTTGTCGAGTTCGAGGGCCCGCATGGCGTCCGCGGTGAAGTCCCGGGACAAGTGGACGTGGACGGTGCGCAGATGCATCTCGTGCGGGGCGCGGATCTGGCTGTGGCTGTTGAGCAGGACCCGCAGCAGGGTCGAACCGGAGCGCACGGACGAGAGCACGAAGACGGGCGAGTCCACCAGCCTCGGGGCGGGCGGGGCGACGTACGGCCGCCCGTCGGCGCCCTCGGGACTCTGGGGCGACGGCACCCCGTCGAGGGTTCGCCGCGGCGGGCGCACCGCCTCCGCCATCAGCCTCCCCCGGCGCTTCAGTCCCTTGCCGATCGCGGACATACGCGGGTCTCGCACCGTGACACCTCATTCTCGCCGGTCCCCGCGTCACAAGGGGGAAGGGCGAACTCCAGGTGTCGCACAGAAGAAGCGCCGTGGTCACGGCGGGCGCGAGACCCGCCGTGACCAGGCATTTTACCGTTTCCTCAATACTTCATGGGAACTGGGGTCACGCCTTCGCCACGACCAGCCGCAGCGTCTGCACCTCGAAGGGGCGCAGTGCGACAGGAACCGCGTTCCCGTCCGTGTCCACGGTCGTCAGCGGGCGCTCCAGGAGGTCGGTCACCTGGGCCCCCGCGAGCGGGAAGCCGGTGCGCAGGGTGCCGGCGCCTCGACCGCCACGGGACTCGTACAGGCGTACGACGACATCGCCCGAGGCGTCGTCGGCGAGCTTGACCGCCTCGATGGTCACGCCCTCCCCGTCCACCGAGACGACGGGCTCGGCGGGACCGGCCGAATCCGCCACCCGCAGCGGCAGGTTGAGCGCGTAGCCCTCCGCGATCGCGTCCTCGATGCTCGCCCCCGGCAGCAGCGCGTACGTGAAGCGGTGCTTGCCCTGGTCGGCCTCGGGGTCCGGCACCCGCGGGGCGCGCACCAGCGACAGCCGGACGGTCGTCGTCGTGCCGCCGTCCTCGCGGACCGTGCGGGAGACGTCGTGGCCGTATGTCGAGTCGTTGATGACCGCGACGCCGTAGCCGGGCTCGGCGATGTGCACCCAGCGGTGACCGTAGACCTCGAAGCGGGCGGACTCCCAGCTGGTGTTGGTGTGGGTGGGCCGCTGGACATGGCCGAACTGGATCTCCGCGGAGGAGTGCGGTGCCCGGATGTCCACCGGGAAGGCCGCTTTGAGGATCTTCTCCGCCTCGTGCCAGTCGATCTCGGTCTCGACGTCGATCCGGCGGCTGCCGGCCCGCACGGTGATCGTCTGCACGATCCGGGAGCCCTTGCCGAAGGCGCGCTCCACCTTCAGCGCGCCGAGCAGCGGGCCGTCCTCGACGACCGTGACGGACTCGGCGTCGAGCAGGTCCGTGTAGCGGTTCTTGTAGTGCTTGTCGATGTCCCAGGCGTCCCAGTAGTTCGGGAGGTCGCTGTGCAGACGGAGCAGGTTGCCCTTGTCGGCGAGGACCTCACGGCCGGCCGTCAGGTCGCGTACGGAGGCCAGCGTGCCGTCCTCGGCCAGTTCGACGCGGACCAGTCCGTTGTCGAGGACGCGGCCTTCGACGGTCACCGGCCGCGGGGGCTCACCCGCGTCGAGCAACGCGCTGCCGTTCGCGGGGACTTCGGCGTACATCGGGATGCCGACGGAGGTGCGGACCACCTCGGCGCGGTCGACCGGGCTGGTGTTGAACACCCGGGTCTCGCCCGTGCCCAGCGCGGCCACGGCCTCGGCCGTGATCGCCTCGACCTCCTTGGCCACCCGCGCGTACTCCGCCTCGGCCTCCCGGTGTACCCAGGCGATGGACGAGCCGGGCAGGATGTCGTGGAACTGGTGGAGCAGGACCGTCTTCCAGAGCCGGTCGAGCTTCTCGTACGGGTAGGAGTAGCCCGGCGCGTTCAGCGCGGCGGTGGTCGCCCACAACTCGGCCTCGCGCATGCGGTGTTCGCTGCGCCGGTTGCCCTGCTTGGTACGGGCCTGCGAGGTGTAGGTGGCGCGGTGCAGCTCCAGGTACAGCTCACCGGACCAGACCTGGTCCCCCGGGATCTCCTCGCGGGCGGTGGCGAAGAAGGCGTCCGGGTGCTCGACACGGACCTTCGCCGAACCCTCCAGGCTCGCCAGTCGGCGGGCGCGCTCCATCATCTCGCGGGTGGGGCCGCCACCGCCGTCACCGTGGCCGAAGGGGGCCAGGGACGTCGTACCGCGACCCTTGTCCTGGTAGTTGCGGACGGCGTGCGCCATCTCCTTGCCGGAGAACTCGACGTTGTAGGTGTCGACGGGCGGGAAGTGCGTGAAGATGCGGGTGCCGTCGAGGCCCTCCCACCAGAAGCTGTGGTGGGGCAGCTTGTTGGTCTGGTTCCAGGAGAGCTTCTGGGTCAGGAACCAGTCGTTGCCGGCGAGCTTGGCGAGCTGCGGGTAGGCCGCGTTGTAGCCGAAGGAGTCCGGCAGCCAGACGCCCTTGGTCTCGATGCCGAAGTGCTCGATGAAGAACCGCTTGCCGTGGATGAGCTGGCGGGCCAGCGCCTCGCCGCCGGGCAGGTTGCCGTCGGCCTCCACCCACATGCCGCCGACCGGCGCCCAGTTCCCGTCGGCGACGGCCTTCTTGATGCGCGCCCACACGTGCGGGTAGTTGTCGCGCACCCACTCGTACTGCTGGGCCTGGGAGCAGGCGAAGACCAGTTCCTCGTACTCCTCGGCGAGCGCGGTGACGTTCGAGAAGGTGCGGGAGGTCTTGCGCTTGGTCTCGCGGATCGGCCACAGCCAGGCGGAGTCGATGTGCGCGTGACCGGCGGCGGAGAGGGTGTGGGCGCTGGCGTGCGCGGGCTTGGCCAGGGTGGGGGCCAGCGCCGCGCGGGCGGCGGCGGCCGTCCCGGAGATGTCGTCCAGGTCGAGGGCGTCCATCGCCTGGTCCAGCGCGATCATGATCTCGTGGCGGCGCGGGTCGAGCTCGCCCAGCTCCAGCATGAGTTCGCGCAGCACCTGGACGTCGAGGTCGAGGTGCCAGACGTTCTCGTCGAGGACGGCGATGTCGGCGCGCTTGAAGGTGTAGAGCGGCTTGTCACCGGCCGTGAGGCGGTCGCCGAGCGGGGTCGGGCCCGCGAAGTCGTTCGCCAGGATGTCGGGGTTGGAGGCCGCCTCGACCAGGTAGTGGATCTCCTCGCCGCCCGTGGCCGGGTGGGCGATCGGCACGTACTGGTTCTGCGGGTTGACCGCCTTCAGCGGGACCCCGTCCGGCAGGTGGACGAGCGCCTCGGCCTGGTTGCCGGGCCAGTCGCCCACGAAGCCGAGGTCGAAGACGGCCTCGACGCGCTTGCCCGCCCAGTCCGCGGGAACCGAGCCGCGCATCCGGAACCAGGTGGTGCCCCACGGCGGCCCCCAGGGGGTGTCCATCGTGAAGGGCTTGTACGGCGCCGCGGCGGCCTCCTCGAAGGGGACCGGCTCGCCGGGCGCCTGCCAGGCCTCGACCTCGAAGGGCACCGAGGCGGCGTAGATCGCGGGCTTGATGCGCTGGTCGTGGACGCGTGCGACGCGCTCCTCGATCCGGCGGCGTTCGTCGTGCATGTGAGGTCTCCAGGAGCCAAGAAGCCAAGAAAGGGGGAAAGCGCTTACTTAAGGTACGCCAGGCCGGGATGGACCGACGCGTACCCCTCGACCAGACGACGGGCCACGTTCACGGAGTCGACGAGCGGGTGCAGGGCGAAGGCCTTCACGGCGGTCGCGCGCGAGCCGGACTCGGCCGCGGACAGGACCTCGCGCTCCACCGCCTTGACCGCGCAGACCAGTCCACTGGCGTGGTCGGGCAGCGGGTCGACGGCGACCGGGTGGGCGCCGTTGGCGTCGACGAGGCAGGGCACCTCGATGACGGCCTCCGTGTCGAGCACGCCCAGCGTGCCACGGTTGCGGACGTTGAGGATGAGCGTGGTGCGCTCGTCGCGGGCGATGGCCCGCATCAGGGCGAGTGCCACCTTCTCGTAGCCGCCGGAGAGGTCGTCGGCGTCGCGTTCGCCCGCGCCCGCCGCGTCCCGGTTCTCCGCCATGTAGGTGGCCTCGCGCTCGGCCCGCGTACGGTCCCAGGCGGTCAGCGCGTCGGCGTCCGGGCGCTTCATCTCGGCGTAGAACTGTTCCTGCTGGTCGCGCAGGAACGCGCCGCGGGTCTTCTCCGCCTGCTGGTAGGCCCGGACGGCCTCCCGGTTGAAGTAGTAGTAGTGCAGGTATTCGTTCGGGACGGCGCCCAGGGACTGCAGCCACTCCACGCCGAAGAGCTTGCCCTCCTCGAAGGAGCCGAGCAGCTCGGGGTCGGCGAGCAGCCTCGGCAGTTCGTCGCGGCCCGCGACGCGCAGCCCGCGCACCCAGCCGAGGTGGTTGAGGCCTACGTAGTCGATCCAGGCCTCGCGGGGGTTGGCGCCCAGGACGGTGGCGATGCGGCGGCCGAGGCCGACCGGCGAGTCGCAGATGCCGATGACGCGGTCGCCGAGGTGGCGGGACATGGCCTCGGTGACCAGTCCGGCCGGGTTGGTGAAGTTGATGACCCAGGCGTCGGGGGCGAGCCGGGCCACCCGCTGGGCGATGTCGACGGCCACGGGAACCGTGCGCAGGCCGTACGCGATGCCGCCAGCGCCGACCGTCTCCTGGCCGAGGACGCCCTCCGCGAGTGCCACCCGTTCGTCGTCGGCACGTCCCGCGAGGCCGCCGACGCGGATCGCGGAGAAGATGAAGTCGGCGCCGCGCAGGGCGTCGTCGAGGTCGGTGGTGAAGGACACCTCGGGGGCGTCCGGCAGGTCCTTCGCCTGCTCGGCCAGCACCCGGGCGACGGCCGTGAGCCGCCCGGCGTCCACGTCGTGCAGCACGACATGGGTGACGCGGCCCTCGGCGCGGTCCCCGAGGAGTGCCCCGTACACGAGCGGCACCCGGAATCCGCCGCCACCCAGAATCGTCAGCTTCACGCCGTTTCCGCCTTTCCTGTCACGACCACTTGCACGCCCGCTTCTTCCAACGACGACCGCGTCGCCGGGTCCAGCGGGTCGTTCGTCACCACCACGTCCAGCTCCTCGGGGCCGCAGACCCGCGCCATCCCCGTACCCGGGAACTTCGCGCGGTCGGCGAGCAGGACGACCTTGTCGCCCGCCTCGATCATGGCCCGCTTGACCGGCACCTCGACGACGGTGGTGTCCATCACCTGCCCGCCGGGCCGTACCCCGCTGGTACCGAGGAACAGCCAGTCGGCGTGCAGTTGTCGCAGGTTGTCCTCGGTGAGGAAGCCGACCAGGGAGCGGTACTCACGGCGGACCATTCCGCCGAGCAGCACCAGCTCTATGTCCTCGTCGTCCACCAGCTCCTCGTAGACCACCAGGTTGCTGGTGATCACGGTGATCCGGCGGCCGTGCAGCTGCCGGGCCAGCCGGTAGGCGGTGGTACCGATGTCCAGCAGGACGGACTGGCCGTCCTGGACCATCGAGGCGGCGCGCGCCGCGATGACGTCCTTCTCGGCCACACGGACCTCGGCGACCTCGGCGAAGGGCTGGTCGCCCTCCTCCACGACCGCCCCGCCGTGCACCCGCGTGAGCAGGCCTTCCTCCTCCAGTTTCAGCAGGTCACGGCGGACCGTGGCGGGGCTCACGCCCAGCTGTTCGGAGAGATCGGTCACGGCTGCGGGCCCGCCGGAGCGCAGGGCCCGCAGGATGAGTTGATGTCGTCGCTCTGCCAGCACCCTGTGAACAGTACTCGTCATTCCCAATCATTTCTATGCTCAGTTCTGCTCGACTCTTGCCAAATTGGCCAGAGGCGCGCACGATCCTGTGCACCGCTTGCAGAGTTTTGACGAGAGGATGCGCTCGTGGGTGACGAACGGCCCGATGTGCTGCTGACCGGGCTGCTCTTCTACGACCTCGTCCTCACCGGACTGGGGAAGCCGCCGACGGCCGGCGAGGAGATCTGGACCGAGGGCATGGGCGTGAGCCCCGGTGGCATCGCCAACCTGGCGGTCGCGGCCTCGCGCTTCGGTCTGCGCACCTCCCTGGCCACGGTCTTCGGCGACGACTACTACGGCGCGTACTGCCGTGAGGTCCTCGCCGACCAGGAGGGCATCGACCTCTCCCTGTCCCGCACCGCGGACGGCTGGCACACTCCCGTCACCGTCTCGCTGGCCCACGGCAACGACCGGGCCCTGGTCACCCACGGCCAGGAACCGCCGTACTCGCAGGACGAGCTGATGGGCGACCCGCCCGAGGCGCGCACCGCCCTCGTGCACATCGAGGCCGAGCCGCGCGCCTGGCTCGCCAAGGCCGCCGCGGCCGGCACGCAGATCTACGCGGACGTCGGCTGGGACCCCACACAACAGTGGTCCCGCGACCTCCTCGACCAGCTCTCCCTGTGCCACGCCTTCCTCCCGAACGAGACGGAGGCGATGGCGTACACGCGCACCGAAAACGCGGTCGCGGCTCTGGGCGCACTGACCGAGCTGGTGCCGGTCGCCGTGGTCACCCGGGGCGGCGACGGCGCGGTCGCGGTGGACCAGACGACGGGCGAGTACGCGGAGGTGCCCGCCCTCCCCGTCGACGTCCTGGACGCGACGGGTGCCGGAGACGTCTTCGGCGCGAGCTTCGTCGCCGCCTCGCTCGGCGGCTGGCCGCTGGAGGAACGGCTGCGCTTCGCGGTACTGACCGCGGGCCTGTCCGTACAGCGGCACGGCGGTGCGCTCGCCGCGCCCGGCTGGTACGGCGTCCACCGCTGGTGGCAGTCGCTCGAAGACCGTGAACTGCGGCGTGCGTACGGCTTCCTGGCCGATCGCCTCCCTGCGGACCCGGGCCCGCCCGTCCGCCCCGCCCCCGTGACCCCGCCCGACGCCACACGTCGGCCGGGCGCACCCCGATGACCCCACGCGCAACACCCCGCAAGTCCCCCCGCATGACACGCACGACCCCACGCATCACAACGCGAAACACCCCTCGCACGACACCTTGCAAGACCCCACGTAACACCCCACGTACGCGAAGACCGAAGAGAACCGAAAGGCGGTGGGAGCTGTGCGGCTCTCACGAAGGGGCCTGCTGCGCGCCGGCCTGGCCGGTACGGCCGCCACGGCGCTGGGCGGCCTGGCAACCGGCTGCGGCGTTCCGACCGGCTCGACCGGGCGCAACATGGTCCTGTGGTACTGGAGCGGCGGGCTGAGCCCGAAGGTCGTCCAGGATGCCAAGACCCGCTACGACAGCGCGGTGAACCTGCAGGCCATCCAGATCGGCGGCTACTACCGCTCGAAGCTGATGACCACGATGACCGGACGGGCCCACATCCCGGACATCGCCGGGCTCAAGGGCGAGGACATGGCCTCGTATCTGCCCAACTCCGACCAGTTCGTGGACCTGCGCACGCTCGGAGCCGAGAAGCTCAAGGACCGGTACCTGCCCTGGAAGTGGGACCAGGGCATCGCTCCGGACGGTTCGATGGTGGGCTTCCCGATCGACTGCGGTCCGGTCGCGCACTACTACCAGCCCGCCGTCTTCCAGAAGGCCGGACTGGCGTACGAGCCCGAGGACGTCTCCAGGGAACTGGCCACCTGGGACCAGTTCTTCGCGGCCGGCGAGCAGCTGAAGAAGCGCCTCCCCGGCACGTTCATCCTGACCGACGCCCTCGGCGTCTTCGGCATCTCGGTCAACCAGACGACCAAGCGGTTCGTCGACAAGGACCGGCACTTCATCGGCGACCAGGAGCATGTACGCACCGCCTGGGACCGTTCCGTCGAGGCCACCCGTCGCGGACTGGTCTCGAAGATCATCAACGGTACGGCCGACAACACCTCGGCCACCGAGCGGGGTCTGCTGCCCAGCCAGCTGAACGCCTCCTGGGCGGCCGGCGACATCAAGCTCAACGTGCCGAAGACCAAGGGCAAGTGGCGGGTGGCCGCGTGTCCGGGCGGTCCCTCGAACATCGGCGGCTCGTTCCTCGCGATCACCAAGGCGTGCCGGGAGCCCGAGAAGGCCTTCGAGATGATCACCTGGATGCTCGACGCGAGCAACCAGGCCCAGGGCTTCGCCGACTCGGTGCTCTTCCCCTCGACCCCGGCGTCCTACGGGATGAAGAAGCTGCGTGAACCCGACGCCTTCTTCGGCGACCAGGTCACCATGGACGTCTTCGGTCCGGCGGCGCAGCAGATCCCGGTCGCCTTCAACAGTCCGTACGACATCGCGCTGAGCACCCCGATCAACGACGAGCTGCGGAACTTCTCCGTCCTCGGCAAGGACGAGAAGCAGGCCTGGAGGGACGCCATGAGCAAGTGCCGGCGCATCGCGGACCACCTGGGGGTGAGTTACTGATGGCTACCGCACCCGTGGTCGACACGCCCCGCGCGGCCCTCGCCGAGACCCCCGTCACCCACCCCAAGAAGGGCATCCTCAGCTACTGGCGGCTGTACGCCGCGATCTCCCCCTTCTATCTGCTGTTCCTCGCCTTCGGTCTGATACCGGTCGGCTTCTCTCTCTATCTGTCGTTCCACCGCTGGGACGGCCTCGGCTCGATGGAGTTCGCGGGGCTCTCGCAGTACCGCTATCTGCTGTCGGACACCCAGTTCTGGACCTCGATCGGGAACACGATCATCATCTGGGCGCTGGCCACCTTCCCGATGATCTTCCTGGCGATGGTCACGGCCGTGATGCTCAACTCGGCCGTCCGCTTCAAGAACCTCTACCGCTTCGCCTACTTCCTGCCGAACGTCACCTCGATCGTCGCGGTCGCGATCATCTTCGGCTCGGTCTTCTCCACCAACTTCGGCCTGGTCAACGCGTTCTTGCAGGCGATCGGCCTGGACCAGGTGGCCTGGCTGAACACACCGTGGGGCATCAAGGTCGCCATCGCCACGCTGATGACCTGGCAGTGGACCGGCTACAACGCGATCATCTTCCTCGCGGGGCTCCAGACGATCCCGGGCGAGCTGTACGAGGCGGCGCGGATGGACGGCGCCGGGCCCATCCAGACCTTCTTCCGGATCACGCTGCCGCTGATGCGTCCGGTGCTGCTGTTCGTGCTCATCATCTCGACGGTCACGGGCCTGCAGACGTTCTCCGAACCGCAGGTGCTGCTGCAGACCACGGACAACAACTCGTCGTTCGCGGGCGGCCCCGGCCACTCCGGCCAGACCATGGTCCTCTACTTCTTCCAGCAGACCTTCGACAACAACGACTTCGGTTACGGCGCCGCCGTGGCCTGGGGCATCTTCCTCGTCGTCATCATCTTCTCGATCATCAACTGGCGCCTGGTGCAGCGCCGGGGCGAAGACTAGGGAGGCCCCACCATGGCAATCCTCAAGGGTTCAACGGCCTCCATGAAGGGGGCGGGGCGCAGGTCGACCATCAAGGGGTCACAGCGCCGGGGCATCGCCCTCCACCTCTCCCTGATCGTCGGTCTGCTGCTCTCGGTCTTCCCGTTCTACTGGGCCGTGATCATGTCGACGCACTCGTCGACGGAGATCTTCTCCTACCCGCCGAAGCTGCTGCCCGGTACGCACTTCCTCGAGAACGTCCGCAACCTCTTCGACAACGTCGACTTCTTCGGGTCGATGTTCAACTCGCTGCTGGTCGCGTGCTCGGTGACCATCCTGGTCCTGTTCTTCGACTCGCTGGCCGCGTTCGTGTTCGCCAAGTTCCAGTTCCCGGGCCGCCGGGTGCTGTTCGCGCTGATGATGGTGATCTTCATGGTCCCGGCGCAGCTCCAGGCGATCCCGCAGTTCGTGATCATGGCGAAGCTGGGCTGGATCGGCTCGATGACCGCGCTGATCGTCCCGGCGGCGGCCAACGCGTTCGGCATCTTCTGGATGCGCCAGTACATGAAGAGCGCGATCCACGACGAGCTGATCGACGCCTCGAAGCTGGACGGGGCGGGCTTCCTGCGCCAGTACTGGCACGTGGCGCTCCCGGTGGTCCGGCCGGGCCTCGCCTTCCTCGGCATCTTCACCTTCATGGGCCAGTGGAACGACTACGCCTGGCCGCTGATCGCCCTCACCAACCCGGACAACGTGACCCTCCAGGTCGCGCTCTCCCAGCTGAACGGTGTCCACGGCACCACCAACTACGGAATGGTCATGACCGGCGCACTTCTCGCCCTCATCCCGCTGCTGATCGTCTTCGCGATCGGCGCCAAGCAGATCATCGCGGATCTCGGCAAGGGGGCCATCCGCTGATGACGGACCCGCTGCTCGCGCTCCGCCCCTGGGAGTCACCTGAGGTGACCTCCTGGGGGCGGTTGCCCATGAACGCCGTCGACCGCCGGGCCGGTGCCCTCTCGCTGGACGGCTCCTGGCGCTTCCAACTGCTGCCCACGCCCACCTCGGCCCCCGGTCTCGCCTGGTCCTCGCTCCAGGTGCCCGGCTCCTGGACCACCCAGGACACCGACGACCTGCCGCAGTACACCAACTTCAGGATGCCCTGGGGCGAGTTCCCGCCCACCTCGCCGGACGCGAATCCGACGGGCGTGTACGAGCGTGAGGTGGACGTCCCCGCCGAGTGGGCCGGCCGCCGGATCGTGCTCCAGGTCGGCGCCGCCGAGAGCGTGCTGCTGGTCCATGTGGACGGGCGGCCGGTCGGCGTGTCCAAGGACTCGCACCTCGCGGCCGAGTTCGACCTCTCCGACGTCGTACGGCCCGGAGAGCGCGCCTCGCTGCGGCTCACCGTCGTCAAGTGGTCGGACGCCTCGCACCTCGAGGACCAGGACCAGTGGTGGCACGCCGGGATCACCCGCTCGGTACTGCTGTACGCGACCGATCCGCTGCGGCTGGCCGACGTGACCGTACGGGCCCGGTGCGACGGCGGGCTGCGGGTCGACTGCCAGGTGCGGGACGCCGGGGGCGCGCTGCCGGAGGGCTGGTACGTCACCGGGGAGCTGGACGGCCACCTGCTCACCCAGGACGCCGAGTACGAGCGGTTCAAGGAGGAGGACGGCCGGGTCTCCGACTTCCTCGGCGAGGCACGGCTCACCACGGTCGTCGAGGGCGTCCGCGCCTGGACCGCGGAGACGCCCGAGCTGTACGACCTGACCGTACGGCTGCACCGCGCCGACGGCTCGGTCGCCGACACCTCGCACCACCGCGTGGGCTTCCGCGAGGTCGAGATCCGCGGCCGGGACCTGCTCCTCAACGGCGAGCGGGTCTACATCCGGGGCGTCAACCGGCACGACTTCCACCCGCTGACGGGCCGGACGGTGTCGTACGACGACATGCGCGCGGATCTGGTGACGCTGAAGCGCTTCGGGTTCAACGCGATCCGTGCCGCCCACTACCCCAATGACCCCTCCCTGCTCGACCTCGCGGACGAGCTGGGCCTGTACGTCGTGGACGAGGCGAACATCGAGGCGCACGACCACGCGCACGAGATCGCCGACGACCCCCGCTACCTCGGCGCCTTCGTGGACCGCGTCTCCCGTATGGTCCTGCGCGACAAGAACCACCCCTCGGTGATCATCTGGTCGCTGGGCAACGAGTCCGACTACGGCGCCAACCACGACGCCGCCGCGGGCTGGGTGCGCCGCCACGACCCGAGCCGGCCCCTCCAGTACGAGGGCGCGGCCAAGCTCGGCTGGGCCGATCCGAAGGTCGCCTCCGACATCGCCTGTCCTATGTACGCGCCGATTGAGGACTGTGTCGCGCACGCCCTCTCCGGGGAGCAGACCAAGCCGCTCATCCAGTGCGAGTACTCGCACGCCATGGGCAACAGCAACGGCACGCTGGCCGACCACTGGGCCGCCATCGAGTCAACCCCAGGGCTTCAGGGCGGTTTCATCTGGGAGTTCTGGGACCACGGCATTCTTCAACGCGTGAACGACGGAAGACCGGCCGGGCGCGGTGGCGCCGGGCTGTATGACAACGGTGTCGCCGCGCCGGGCCACCGCTGGGCCTACGGCGGCGACTTCGGCGAGACGATCCACGACGGCGCCTTCATCGCCGACGGGGTCGTCTTCCCCGACCGCACGCCCAAGCCGGTGATGTACGAGCACCGGGAGATCGCGGCGCCGGTACGCCTCGCGTACAGCGGGGGCGAGCTGCGGCTCACCAACCACCAGCACTTCCGGGGCCTTGAGTGGCTGACCGCCGAGTGGGAGCTGTCGCTCGCTGAGGGCGGCACGCTGACGGCTCCGGCCGAGCTGCCCGACGTACGGGCGGGCGCATCGGTGGCCGTGCCGATGCCGTTCACGCTGCCGGAGGACGGCGGCGAGGCCTGGCTGACGCTGCGGGTGACCACCGCGGACGAGGAGGCGTGGGCACCGCGCGGCACGGAGGTGTGTGTGCCGCAGGTACGGCTCAGGGCGGCCACCCCCGTGGGTCCGGTCGCGCTGCCGGACTCCCCCGTCGAGGTCGACGAGGACGGGCTGCTGGTCCATCCGCTGCTCACCGCGGCCCCTGTGCTGTCGCTGTGGCGGACACCCACCGACAACGACGAGCTCGGCGGCATGGCGGTGCGCTGGCGGGCCTGGGGGCTCGACGCGCTGGAGCGCAAGCTCGTCGATGTACGCAGCGAGGGCGGAAGCGTCACGGTGGTCGCCGAGTACGCGACCCTGGCGGGCGCCGTTCGTCACGAGCAGGTGTTCACCCGTGTCGAGGGCGGGGTGCTGATCGAGGAGACGGCGCAGCTGCCGGCCGCGCTCGACGACGTGCCGCGGGTGGGTTCGGTCTTCGAGACGGTCGCCGGGCTCGATGTCCTGGAGTGGTACGGGCAGGGCCCCTGGGAGTCCTACCCGGACCGGAGCGCAGGCGCGCCGGTGGGCCACCACTTGCTCCCCGTGGACGAGTTGTTCACCCCCTATCTGCGTCCGCAGGATAGCGGCGGGCGGCACGGTGTACGCCGCTTCACGCTCTCGGCGCCCGACGCCACGGGCTTCGCGGTCGCGCTCGACGAACCGCGCCAGGTGACCGTGACCCGCTACCAGGCGGCGGACCTGGCGGCCGCCACCCATCACGACGAGTTGGTACCGCGGCCCGGCTGCGTGGTGCACCTCGACGCCACGCACCGGGGGGTGGGCACGGCCTCGTGCGGGTCCGACACCTCGGCCGGCTGTCTCGTCCCGGCCGGCACCCACCGCTGGTCCTGGACGCTGCGCGTGCTCTGACCCGCGCGCGGCGCGCCGCGTGTCCCACCGGCTCGACCCGTTCGACCCGACTCGACGCTCGACCTGACTCGAACTCCTCACTGACCCTTTCGCACCTTCATGGAGCAGACGTGTGTACTTCGCATGACCAGGCGACGGAGGCCGAGCAGGCCGGCGCCGGCAGACGCAACTTTCTGCGGGCCACGGCCCTGATCGGCGCGGCGGCCACCACCTCGGTCGCCCTGCCCGCGGTGACGGCACAGGCGGCGACGCGTGAGGCGAACTGGCGGCCCGACGCCGACAGCCGCCGCTTCACGCTCGCCGTCATGCCCGACACGCAGTACCTCTTCGACGGGCCGAGCATCAACCCCGCGCCGATCGAGGCCTCGCTGCGCTATCTCCTGGAGCACGGCAAGGACGAGAACATCGTCTTCCTCTCGCACCTGGGCGACCTCACCGAGAACGGGGCGCAGCCCGAATTCGCCGCCGCGGGCAAGGCGTTCGAGCTGCTCGACCGGCGCGGCGTCGGCTACAGCGTGCTCGCGGGCAACCACGACATCAGGTCGTCCACGAACGACCAGCGGGGCGCGACCCCCTACCTGGACGTCTTCGGCCCGAAGCGCTTCCAGGGCAAGCGCACGTTCGGCGGCGCCTCGCCGGACGGCTACAACACCTTCCACCTGTTCCGGGCGGCGGGCATGGAGTGGCTCGTCCTCGCCCTGGACTGGCGGCTGTCGGCGCAGGGTTACGCGTGGGCGAAGGACGTCATCGCCCAGCACCCGAAGACGCCGGTCATCCTCACCACGCACGAGCTGGTCGTGGACGACGACACCCTGTCCTCGTACGGGCAGCAGCTCTGGGACCAGCTGATCCACGACCACGACCAGATCTTCCTGACCCTGAACGGGCACTACTGGCCCGCCGCCCGCGCCACCCGCACCAATGCGGCCGGGCACGACGTCCACCTCCATCTGACGAACTATCAGAACCGTTACTACGGCGGCGCGGCGATGATCCGCCTCTACCGCTTCGACCTCGACCGCAACACCATCGACGTCGAGACCATCTCTCCGTGGATCCTGGGCCGGGCGGCCAAGGGGCTCAACGAGCTGGAGCGGCAGGAGATCGAACTCAGCGGCGACGCCGACCGGTTCTCGGTCGCCGTCGACTTCGAGGACCGCTTCGCAGGCTTCGCGCCGCTGCCCGTCCGCTCGTCGCGCCCGGTGTCCGAGATGCTGGTCCGGGGCACGGTCGCGTACTGGCGCTTCGACGGGCACGCGGACGGTACGGCGGCCGAGGGCACGGTCCGCGACCAGTCCGGACACGGCAACGACCTGACCGTGGTCAAGGTCGGTGACAGCGCCCTCACCTGGTCCTCGGCCCACCACCCCGACCAGCCGGGCCACGGCAGCCTCTTCTTCCAGGGCGGCAAGCCCCCGCTGAAGGGCGCGTATCTGCGCACGGTCGACGGGGCACCCCTCAACTCAGCGACCTTCAAGCGCGGTTACACCATCGAGGCCTTCTACCAGCTCCCCGCCGACTGGGACGCCTCGCACAACGCCTGGGCCTCGCTGATCAGCCGTACCGGCACGGGTGGTGGCGCGGGCAAGACCGCCGACGACCCGGACGAGCCGCTCGCCACACTCTCCCTGTCCGACGGGCCCGGCCCGCAGTGGGCCGTCCGGCCGCTCAACCAGCAGGGAATCGTCACCAACTGGGGCGACGAGACGGCCCGCGAGCAGTGGTGGCACGTCGCCGTCGTCAACGACGGCTCGCACACCACGATGTACGTCCAGGGCTGCCCGGTCGCCCGCAACCCGCACACCGTCGCCGTCGGCCTCACCTCGCTCGGGCTGCCCTGGCTGCTCGGCGGCTACGAGTACGCGGGCAAGATCGACCAGATCCTGCACGGACGGCTCGGCGACGTACGCGTCGTCGAACGGGCGCTGTCCGTCTCGCAGTTCATGAACCACTGAGCCGTCTCGGCCACCGGTGACCCCGAAGACCTTCTGACTCCCCGAGGGAGAACTTCCGCATGTCCGAGCAGCAACTGCCCGCCTGGGCCGATCCATCCGTCTCCCCCGCCGCGCTGGACCCGCAGGGCATGTCACGGCGCGGGCTGCTGCGCAGCGCCGGCCTGTTCGGGGCGGCCTTCGCGGTCGGCTCGCTCGCCACGCCCGCGACGGCCGACTCCCGGCGCCTCGGCGGCGACGACCCGCGCCTCGCCTATCTCGTCGGCGACCACCACGTCCACTCCGTGTACAGCCACGACGCGAAGTACACGTTCTCCCAGCTCGCCCAGGCGAGCGCGAAGTACGGCCTGGACTGGATGGTCTTCAACGAGCACTCCAACTTCGGGCACGCCAACTACGGCGCCCAGCTGGAGCACCAGGAGATCCTGAAGGCGCGCGCCGAGAACCCGCGTCAGCTGATCTTCCAGGGTCTGGAGTGGTACATACCGGGCGCCGAGCACGCCACGGTCTTCGCGGCACCCGGCCGGCACGAGGTGGATCTGCTCACGAAGTTCGAACTCGCCTACGACGGCAAGCTGCTGGGCTACACGGCGGGCTCGCCGACCAGCCCCGACACGGCCCGCAACGAGGCCCACGCGGTCAAGGCCGTCAAGTGGCTCGCGGAGCAACGCCGCACCGGTTTCGTCGACGACGTGCTCGTCCTCGCCAACCACCCCACGCGCCTGGGCATCGACTCCCCGCACGAGATACGGGGCTGGCGGGACGCGGCGCCCGAGATCATGATCGGCATGGAGGGCGCGCCCGGCGCCCAGGGCGGCGGCATCCCCGGCTGGGTCGGCTCGGGCCAGCAGCGCGGCGAGTACACCAACAAGCCGTCCGAGAACTCCTTCGCCGGCTACCCGGAGAACGCGTACGTCCTGTACGGCGGTTTCGACTGGATGACGGCGACCGTCGGCGGCATGTGGGACGCGATGCTCGCCGAGGGCAGGCTGTTCACCATCACCACCAACTCCGATGTGCACCGCGTCGTCTTCGACACCTGGAAGAACGGCGACTGGGCGCCCGGGCAGAACTTCGACAACACCGGGCACGTTCCCGACCCGGTGAACACCGCCTCCCAGCAGCCGGGCGGCGACTTCTGGCCCGGCCAGTTCAGCCGCACCCATGTGGGTGTGACCCGCTACGGCTACCGCGCCGTGATGGCGGGCCTGCGCGCGGGCCGCGTCTGGCTCGACCACGGGCACCTGCTCGACGGGCTCGACGTCCGGGTGAAGCGGGACTGCGACCACGGTCCGGGTGTCACCATGGGTGGCCGGATCCGCGTCCGCAAGGGCGAGAAGCTCACCCTGTCGGTCACCGTGACGACCGCCTCGCGCGCCAACCCCCATGGAATCCTGCCGGAGTTGGCGCACGTCGACGTGATCCGCGGCGCGGTGCGCGGCCCGGCCGCCGACCGCGACGACTGGCGCGCGCCCGACACCAAGGTCGTCCGCACGGTGGACGTGAGCGGCCGCACGGGCACGTACACCCTGCGCATCCCACTGGTCGCCGGTGACGAGTCCTTCTACGTACGGCTGCGCGGCAGCGACGGCAACCGCAACGGTACGGGCTACCTGGGCGCCTCGATCGACCCGCACGGCCCGATTCCGCACGTGCCCGGAAACGGTGACCCGTGGGTCGACACGTGGTTCTACGCGAACCCCGTGTTCGTCGACGTGGTGGGCGGCCGGTAGGGAGAACAGCCGTCTGACGTGGACCGTCAGGCGTAGAAGCGCGACAGGCTCTGGAGGACGGCGGCGGGCTTCCCGCCGCCGTCGATCTCCACCGTCCCGTCGACGGCGATCTGCACCCCGCCCGGCACGTCCTCGACCGAGGCGAGCCGCGCGACCAGCCGGATGCGCGAGCCGACCTTCACCGGGGCGGGGAAACGCACCTTGTTCAGACCGTAGTTGACCTTCGTCGACACGCCCTCGACCTCCAGCAGCTCGGTGAAGAGCGGGATGAAGAGGGAGAGGGTCAGATAGCCGTGCGCGATGGGCGCGCCGAAGGGGCCCCCGGCGGCCTTCTCCGGGTCGACATGGATCCACTGGTGGTCGCCGGTGGCGTCGGCGAAGGTGTTGATCCGCTCCTGGGTGACCTCGATCCACTCGCTGGTGCCGAGGTCGCCGCCGGCGAGCTTCTTGAGCTCGTCGAGACCGTTCACGGTGATGCTCATGTGTACTTCCTTGCTTACGAGTCGGTGGTGCCGTACCGCGTACGGACACGGGTCTTGAGGAGCTTTCCGGAGGCGGTGCGCGGGAGTTCGTCCACGACGACCACCGACTTCGGGATCTTGTACTTGGCGAGGCGTCCGGCGAGCGAGGCGATGACCTCGTCCGGGTCGAGCTCGACTCCCTCGCGGGGAACGACGACCGCGCGCGGCACCTCGCCCCACTTGTCGTCGGCGACGCCGATGACGGCGCACTCGACGATGCCGGGGTGACCGAGGAGCAGGTCCTCGATCTCGGCGGGGTAGATGTTCTCTCCGCCCGAGATGATCATGTCCTTGATACGGTCGACGATGAAGACATAGCCGTCCTCGTCGACCCGGGCGGCGTCCCCGCTGCGGAACCAGCCGTCGGCGAACACCGCGGCCGTCTCCTCGGGCAGTCCCCAGTACCCGGGCATGACGTGCGGCCCGCGGACGACCACCTCGCCGGTCTCCCCGATGTCGACCGGCGTGAAGTCGGGCCGTACGACCCGCACATCGCTGAAGAAGTGCGGCACGCCCGCCGAGCCCGCTTTGCCGACCGCGTGTTCCGCGTCCAGGAAGAGGGTGCCGGGCGAGGCCTCGGTCATGCCGTAACCCTGGAGGAAGGTGAGCCCGCGCTCCTGGTAGGCGGCGATGAGCGGGGTCGGTACGGGTGAGCCGCCGCAGGTGAGGATGCGCAGCGAGGACAGGTCGGCGTCGGCCCACCGGGGATGACGGGCCACCTGCTCGAACATGGTCGGCACCCCGAACATGAAGGTGATCCGGTGCCGTTCGATCAGGTCGAGGGTGGCCGCCGGATCGAAGGACTCGACCAGGACACAGGCGCCGCCCTTGAGCAGCACCGGCAGGGTCAGCATGTTCAGCCCGGCCGTGTGGAACAACGGGGCGGACACCAGGGCGCGTTCGTCGGCGGTCAGGTCGTGGTCGACGAGGACGTTGACCGCGTTCCAGATCAGATTTCCGTGGGTGAGCATCGCGCCCTTGGGGCGGCCCGTCGTGCCCGAGGTGTACATGATGATGCACATGTCGTCGGCGGTGACGGGCTGGTCGATCGGTTCCTCGGCGGCTTGGTCGATCAACTCCTCGTACCGGGAGCCGACTTCGACGAACGTCCGGACGTGCGCGTTGCCCGGCAGCCCCGCGACGAGTCCGGCCGTCGAGGGCGCGTACACGAGGACCTTGGCGCCCGAGTCGCTGAGCTGGTAGGCGATCTCGGGTCCGGCGAGGCGGGGGTTGAGCGGCACGAAGACCGCGCCGAGCGTGCCCGCCGCGAAGAGGGTTTCGAGGTAGGCGGGGTGGTTGGGGCCGAGATAGGCGATACGGTCGCCGCGGCGCACGCCGAGCGCGCGCAGCGCGTGGGCGAGGCGGGTGGTGCGGGCGTACAGCCCGGCATAACTGACGGTGGTGTCGCCGTGGATCAGGGCGGTGCGGTGCGGGGTCTTGCGGGCCCGGCGTGCGGGCCACGACCCCAGTCCCTCATTGCGCATCTGTGGCCCCTTACGGTGTCAGCCCGAGCAGCCGGGCGGCGTTCTCCTTGAGGATCTTCGGCTTGACCTCGTCCTTGATCGTCAGCTTGTCGAAGTCGGCGAGCCAGCGGTCGGGGGTGAGGACGGGGTAGTCGGAGCCGAAGAGCACCTTGTCCTTGAGCAGCGTGTTGGCGTACTGCACGAGCTGCGGCGGGAAGTACTTGGGCGACCAGCCGGACAGGTCGATGTGCACACCCGGTTTGTGGGTGGCGACGGCCAGCGCCTCGTCCTGCCAGGGGAAGGAGGGGTGCGCCAGAATGATCTTGAGGTGCGGGAAGTCGGCTGCCACGTCGTCCACGTGCAGGGGGTTGGAGTACTTCAGCCGGATGCCGCCGCCGCCCGGAACCCCGGCCCCGATCCCCGTCTGCCCGGTGTGGAAGAGGGCGATGGTGCCGGTCTCCTCGATCACCTCGTACAGCTCGTACGCCACCGATCTGTCGTTGGGGAAGAAGCCCTGGATGCTGGGGTGGAACTTGAAGCCCTTCACCCCGTACTCCTCGACCAGTCGGCGGGCCTGCTTGACGCCCGCCCTGCCGCGGAAGGGGTCGATGGAGGCGAAGGGGATCAGCACGTCCGGGTTCGCGGCGGCGGCCTCGGCCACCTCCTCGTTCGGGACGGGCGCGGTGCCGGTGGCGGACTCGGCGTCCACCGTGAAGATCACGGCGGCCATCTTCCGCTCGCGGTAGTAGACGGCCGTCTCCTCCAGGGTGGGCTTCCGTTTGCCCTCGACCTTGAAGTAGGCGCTGGAGGCTTCGTGCAGATCGTCGTCGAGCGAGGCGTGGCCCTTCGAGGACACCTCCGCGTGGGTGTGGACGTCGATCGCGACGAGTTCGTTCAGGTCCATCACGCCTCCGGAAGCTTCGGCGCGGGGATCCCGACGGTCTGCGGCTCGGCGCCGACCGACGTGGCCCAGGCGTCGGCCAGGGTGTCGGGGGTCCAGCCGCCGTCCGCGTACGCCGCCCTGACCTCCTGCGGGTGCGACCAGAGTGCCACCTTGTCGCCGCCGATGCCGATGGCCTGGCCGGTGACCCCGCGGGCGGCGTCGGAGGCGAGGAAGGGGACGAGGGCGGCACAGTCCTCGGGGGTGCCGAAGCCCTCGCCCTTGCGGAGGAAGTCGGGCAGCGGCTCCCCGTTTCGCATGGCCTCGGCGTACGGGGCGAAGGCGGGGATGGTCTCGGTCATCGCGGTGGCGGCGACCGGCACGATCGCGTTGACGGTGATGCCCGCGCGGCCCAGCTCCATCGACCAGGTACGGGCCATGGCGGCGATGCCCGCCTTCGCGGCGGCGTAGTTCGTCTGGCCGAAGTTCCCGCGCTGTCCGGCCGGCGAGCCGACCAGGATCAGCGAGCCGCCCTCGCCCTGCTCGCGCATGCGCACGGCGGCGGCGCGGGCACAGGTGAAGGTGCCCTTCAGATGCGTGGTGATCACCGCGTCGAAGTCCTCGTCGGTCATCTTCCACAGCACCTTGTCACGCAGGATGCCCGCGTTGGTGACCAGGATGTCGAGCCGTCCGAACTGCTCCACCGCACGGGCGACGAGCCGGTCGGCCGCCTCGGTGGTGCCGACCGGGACCACCTCGGCCACGGCCTTGCCGCCCGCGGCGGTGATGGACTTCACGGCCTGCTCGGCCACGGCCTCGTCGACGTCGTTGACGACCACGCAGGCGCCGACGGCCGCGAGGGCGTGCGCGTAGGCCAGGCCGAGGCCACGGCCGCTGCCGGTGACGACGGCCACCTTGCCGGTGAGATCGATGCTGGGCACGAGGGGGTCCCTTCGACGCTGAGGGTCCAGAGCGCGGCGTGCGAGGCCGAGCTGCGGCTACGAGATCGAAGCTAAGGACAATAATTGTTGACGTCAATAGTTGTTGCCGACTCATCCGTGCGGCATGCTGTGTGGAGTACGGCGCGATGCTGTACGCAGTACGGCATGCCGTACCCGGCACGAAGAACCGCCCCGCCCGGGGCCCGGCCCAGGGAGCCCGTCATCACAGGCCAGCAGCACGCCACCAGCCCGGCCACCGGCCCCGCCCCCATCGACGCCCAGGAGCCGTGGATGCGCGGACTGCACGCCGACACCGGCTATCTGCTGTACCGGCTGGGCCTTCGCTCCGGGCAGCTGTTCAACACCTTCCTCCAGGAGTCGGGGCTGCGGCTGCGCCACTACGCGCTGCTGCGCTTCCTTGCCACCTCCGAGGGAGCGCTCCAGCGGGAGCTGAGCTCGCGGCTCGGCTACGACCCGAGCGCGATCGTCGGACTCGTCGACGACCTGGAGAAGCTCGGTTTCGCCGAGCGCCGCCCGTCGCCGGACGACCGCCGCAGCCGGATCGTCGTGCTCACGGACGACGGCCGGGCGTTCCTGCGCGACACGGACGAGGCGGGCCTGCGCGTCACGAACGACCTGCTCCAGCCGCTCGCCCCCGCCGAGCGGGACGCCCTGCACACGCTCCTGCAACGGGTCGCGGAAGCCGAACTGAGCTCATGACCACGCTGTCCGCGCCCGACCGTCTGCTCGCCGTGCTCGCCGCCTTCGACCACCAGCACCCGGCACTCTCCCTGACGGGAATCAGCCGCCGGGCCGGACTGACCCTCACCACCGCGCACCGGCTGGTGGGTGCCCTCACCGACTGGGGAGCGCTGGAGCGGGACGCGGACGGCGTCTACCACGTGGGCCTGCGCCTCTGGGAGATCGCGGCCCTCGCACCCCGTGGCCTGGCCCTCCGCCAGATCGCGCTGCCGTACCTGGAGGACCTGTACGAGGCCACGCACGAGAACGTGCAGATGGCGGTCCGCGACGGCTCCGAGGTCGTCTACATCGAGTGGATCTCCGGACGCTCCGCGGTCGGTGTACGCATCCAGGTGGGCGCCCGCTGGCCCCTGCACGCGACGGGCGTGGGCCTCGCGCTGCTGGCCCACGGCGATTCCGCGTCCCAAGAGGCCTACTGTTCGGGGCCGTTGGCCGCGTTCACCCCGCACACCCTCACCGACGGGGCCCGCCTGCGCCGCGCGCTCGCCGAAGTCCGCCGCACCGGCGTGGCGGTGAGCAGCCGTCAGGTCACCGACGACGCCCTGTCGGTCGCCGCTCCGGTGCGCGAGGCGGGCGGCACGGTGGTCGCGGCGGTCTCCGTCGTGGTCCCCGAACACGAGGCCCAGGTACCGGCGTTGATCCCGGCGGTACGGCTGGCGGCGCGGGGGATCTCCCGCGCCCTGGGGTGGCAGCCGCAGACACGGACCGAGCCGGGCACCTGAGGCTCCCGGGGCGCGGCCCCGCCCCGCGGCGACGAATCCGCCGCGGAGGTTCAGCTGCCCGACGGCTTGCCCTACGTGTGCGCGGAGAGGCCGGACTCGTTGATCGCGTTCACGGCGGTGAGCACCTCGCCCACCTCCGCGCCACCGTAACCGGACGCACCGAGCGCGAGAAGCCCGTTGAAGTTGAAAGCCGGGTCCTTGAAGAGGGTCATCGCCCCGGGTGCGGCCATGCTCGCCCGGGCCGAGGCCGACGCCCTGGGGCCGGAGGTGAACACCTCCGCGGGCTCCGCGTCCGACGAGGTGCAGCCGGCGGCCGGCAGGGCCCCGGCACCACCGACGAGCCCGGTCAGCGCGGTACGGCGGGTGGAGCCGGACTCGCGGTCACGCGATACATGGGTCACGTCGGCCGAACGTACGAGCCACGCCTCCTCGCCCCTGTCCACGGCACTCGCCGTTCCCTCGAACGGCGCCTCGCGCATTGCCGTACGCCGTTTCTTCAGGCCGATTCTCAGGTCCTCTTCACGCAAGTCTCAGACGGAAGACCCGGGTTTCAAAGAATCACCCCAGGAAGGCGGCGCAGGATGCACCAGCAGACGTGATGGTCATCCAGGAAAGGCGTGCCGTGGGCTTCGCGAAGAATTCGAACCGGTCCGAGCGGCGGACGGCGAACCGGTCCGAGCGGCAGGCCTGGTCGCGGCGCGGGGTGCTGGCCGCCCTCGGCGTCGTGCCGGCCGTGGGCATCCTCGCGGGCTGCAGCGGCTCGGCGGACGCCTCGGAGGGAACGGACGCGAAGGCGGAGGCGACGGCGGGCGCGAGCACAAAAGCCGAGGTCAAGACCCCGACCGTGACCGTCACCCCGGCCGACGGCACGAAGAAGGCCGGTTTCACGGACCCGGTCGAGGTCACCGTCAGCGCCGGCACGCTCGCGAGCGTCGAGGTCAGCGGAAACGACGGCTCCACCCTGGCCGGATCCTTCAATGACGCCCGTACGAAATGGACGTCCGCGAAAAACCCTTACTCGGGCACCAAATACACGGTCACGGCCACGCCGAAGGGCGCCGCCGCACAGAGCGCGAGCTTCGTCACCAAGCAGCCCTCGGAAACGTTCGTGGGTTACTTCACGCCCGAGGCGAATTCGACCTCCGGTGTCGGCATGCCCGTGTCGATCAACTTCACCGAGGCCGTGAAAGACCGGGCCGCCGTGGAAAAGGCGATCACGGTGACGGCGGAGCCCGCGGTCGAGGTGGTCGGCCACTGGTTCAGCGACACTCGGCTCGACTTCCGGCCCGAGGAGTACTGGGCCGCGGGCACGAAGATCACTCTGAGCCTGCGTCTGAAGGACGTCGAGGGTAGGACCGGCGTCTACGGCACCCAGTCCAAGGACGTCACCTTCCACATCGGCCGCCGCCAGATCAGCACGGTCGACCTGGCGAAGAAGACCATGACCGTCGAGCGCGACGGCTCCACCCTCGCCACCTACCCGGTGAGCGGCGGCGACGCCGACCACACCACCTGGTCCGGGATCATGGTGATCAGCGAACGGTTCAAGCAGACCCGGATGGAGTCCTCGACCGTCGGGCTCGGCGACGAGTACGACATCTCGGACGTCCCGCACGCCCAGCGCCTGACCACCTCCGGCACCTTCATCCACGGCAACTACTGGGCCTCGACCTCGGTGTTCGGCTCCGTCAACACCAGCCACGGATGTGTCGGTCTGCACGACGCCAAGGGAGCGGACGACAGCTCCGTGCCGGGCTACAAGTTCTACGCCAGTTCGATGCTCGGCGATGTCGTCGTCGTCAAGAACTCGGGCGAGAAGACCGTCGAGGCGTCCAACGGCCTCAACGGCTGGAACCTGTCCTGGTCGGACTGGAAGGCGGGGAGCGCCCTCTAGGTCCTGTCCGGCGGATCAGGTCGCAGGAAACGGGCGGTGCCTCATCGACGCCGGTGAGCGGGGCTTGGTGCGTGCAGCCGCAAGGCGGAGGAGGGAGTCGACGCGGAGCGATGGGGGTCCCTCTCTGCTCGAGCGAAGTCGAGAGCTTGGGGGAGAGTGACGACAACGCGGCAGATGTGCGTGCCAAACCCCACGTCTGCGGCATGATCCGCCGGACAGGCCCCAGGCAGGGCCCCGTGCATCCCACTCTTCATTGCATGAACTCCCGTACAGGGAAAGGAGTTTCTCGGCTTTACCTCTTGACGCTCGGAGTGACAGAGAGCACATTGGCCGCGCACCTTGCTTGAGAGCGCTCTCAGCAGCATCCGCGCACCCCCACTCCGTACCGAAGAGGCATTCATGAGTGAACCCTCCGGCACACCTGTCAGACGCGGCCCCCTGCGGCGCGTCATCCTGGCAGCGGTCGGCACACTGTCCCTGGCCGTGGCCGCGGTCCTCCCCGCGAACGCGTCCGCGCCCACTCCCCCGGCCGGCTGGTCCCAGGTCTTCGTCGACGACTTCAACGGGGCGGCCGGCTCCGGCGTCAACACCTCCAACTGGCAGTACGACACCGGCACCAGCTATCCGGGCGGCGCCGCCAACTGGGGCACCGGTGAGGTCGAGACGATGACCTCAAGCACCAACAACGTGGCGCTCGACGGCAACGGCAACCTTTTGATCACCCCGCGCCGGGACGCCTCGGGCAACTGGACCTCGGGCCGTATCGAGACCACCCGCACCGACTTCCAGCCGCCCGCGGGCGGCAAACTCCGCGTCGAGGCGCGCCTCCAGATGCCGAACGTGACCGGCGCCGCCGCCAAGGGCTACTGGCCCGCCTTCTGGACGCTGGGCGCGCCCTACCGCGGCAACTACCAGAACTGGCCGAGCGTCGGCGAGCTGGACATCATGGAGAACGTCCAGGGCCTCAACACCGAGTGGGCCACCATGCACTGCGGCACCAACCCGGGCGGCCCGTGCAACGAGACCAGCGGCATCGGCGGCAACACCCCGTGCGCCGGCACCACGTGTCAGGCCGGCTTCCACACCTACGCCATGGAGTGGGACCGCTCGACGAGCCCCGAGGAGATCCGCTTCTACCTCGACGGCGTCAACTTCCACACGGTCAAGGCGAACCAGGTCGACGCGACCACCTGGGCGAACGCCACCAACCACGGATACTTCGTCATCCTGAACGTGGCGATGGGCGGCGGTTTCCCCGACGCGTTCGGCGGCGGTCCGGACAGCGGCACCGAGCCCGGCCACCCGCTGGTCGTGGACTACGTCCAGGTGCTGCAGGCCAGTGGGAGCGGTACCACACCGCCTCCGACCGGCAACCGTGACGCCTACAGCGCCATCCAGGCCGAGTCGTACGACAGCCAGTCGGGCACCAGCACCGAGACCACCACGGACACCGGGGGCGGCCAGGACATCGGCTCGCTCGCAAGCGGTGACTGGGCGCTCTACAAGGGCGTCAACTTCGGCTCCACGGCGGCCACGCAGTTCTACGCGCGGGTCGCGAGCGGTGCGGCGAGCGGGGTCAGCGGTCTGGTCGAGGTGCGCCTCGACAGCCGTACGAGCACCCCCATCGGCAGTTTCGCGGTGGGCAACACCGGCGGCTGGCAGAGCTGGCGGACGGTCCCGGCCAACATCACCGGCGTCACCGGCACCCATGACGTCTATCTGACCTTCACCAGCGGCCAGCCGGCCGACTTCGTGAACGTCAACTGGTTCGACTTCGGCCACTGACGAGGAGGCTCCCCGGCGAGCGGTACGAGGAGCGAAGGGGCGGGCCCGCGGGCCCGCCCCTTTTCTTCGGCACGGACCCTTTTCGCCTCTTCCTCGGCACGGACCCTTCTCGTCGGGACGGACTCAGCGCAGCTCCGCCCGGAACACCACCGGGCTCGTCCCCGTGTGCTGGTGGAAGAACTTGGAGAAGTTCGCCGAGTCGGGGAAGCCCACGGCGACGCCGATGCGGCCGATGGGCATCTCCGTGTGGGCCAAAAGCCGTTTGGCCTCCAGGACCACCCGCTTGTCGATGAATCCCTTCGGGGTCTCACCGGTGGCCGCGCGCACCGCGCGGACCAGGGTGCGGCGGGAGTAGCCGAGGGCGTCGGCGTACGCGCTGACGCTGTGGTTGGTGGCGAAGTCCTTCTCGACCGCGTCCCGGAAGCGCGTGAAGGTGGTGTCGGTCTGCTCGCGGGCCGCTTCGGCGGAGCTGGCCGCGAGATGGGCGAGGCGCAGCAGGAACGCGGTGAGGGAGTGCCGCAGCACCGCGGTGTGCAGACTGAGCGGCAGCGTGGTGGTGTCGACGTACTCGCGTTCGAGCTGGGTGAGCGAGTGCTCCAGGGCGGCCAGTTGGGCGGCGCCGGGGCGCAGCAGCGGCCGCTGGTCGTAGCGGTAGAGACCGGTCGCCTCGACGGTCGCGCGCGGCAGGAAACCGGGCTGCATGATCAGGACGGTGCCGCGGTAGCGGTCGGTGCGGGAGAACCGGTGCACCTGACCGGGGCGGATCCACAGGATGTCGCCGGCGGACGCCTCGTACTCGGCGAAGTCGATCATGTGTCTGACCGGGCCCTCGTGAAAGAGCATCACGACGTGGAAGTCGATCCGGTGCACGCGTTCCAGCGGGGCGTCGACGTGCCAGACACGCCCGGTCCCCATCGCGCCGACCTGCATACCGACGCCGGACAGGCTCAGATCGACCGGGAAGGGGAAGGTCCTGATCCCGTCCTGGGTCCCGCCTTCGCCCCCTGCACCGCCTTGGGTGGTTCTGTCTGCCATGTCCCTCTCGCGTCGACTCGCTCCAGCACTCCGTGTCCCACTTTCACCGAAGGCTGACACACGGGCACCTTCCCCGGCAAAAGTCAGACTTTTACTTTTGAAGGCGTTCCACCAGAGATTCCAGATCCAGTGAGGACTTCTTGAAGATGAGTGCGCAGAGCCCCGACGGCTTCGAATGGACCGAGCTCGACCGGCGGGCCGTCGACACCGCCCGCATCCTGGCCGCTGATGCCGTACAGAAGGTCGGCAACGGCCACCCGGGCACCGCGATGAGCCTGGCCCCGGCCGCGTACACGATCTTTCAGAAGGTGATGCGACACGACCCCGCCGACCCGGAGTGGACCGGCCGCGACCGGTTCGTCCTGTCCCCCGGTCACACCTCGCTGACCCTTTACACGCAGCTCTTCCTCTCCGGCTACGAGCTTGGGCTGGACGATCTGAAGGCGTTCCGCACGCACGGTTCGAAGACGCCGGGGCACCCCGAGTACGGGCACACCGCGGGTGTGGAGACGACGACCGGTCCGCTGGGGCAGGGTGTCGCGAACGCGGTGGGCATGGCGATGGCCGCCCGCTACGAGCGTGGTCTGTTCGACCCGGAGACGCCGGAGGGTGAGTCGCCCTTCGACCACACCATCTGGGGCATCGTCTCGGACGGTGACCTGGAGGAGGGCATCTCCGCCGAGGCCTCGTCCCTCGCGGGCCACCAGAAGCTGGGCAACCTGGTCTTCGTCTACGACGACAACCACATCTCCATCGAGGGCGACACCGCCACCGCGTTCTCCGAGGACGTGCTGGGGCGCTACGAGGCGTACGGCTGGCACGTGCAGCGCATCGAGCCCTCGGCCGACGGCGACATCGACGTCCGCGCGCTGTACACGGCGCTGAAGTCGGCGCAGGCGGAGACCGGACGGCCCTCGATCATCGCGATGCGCACGATCATCGCCTGGCCCGCGCCGAACGCCCGCAACACCGAGGCCTCGCACGGCTCGGCGCTGGGCGCGGACGAGGTCGCCGCCACCAAGCGTCTGCTGGGCTTCGACGCGGAGAAGTCCTTCGAGGTCGCGGGCGAGGTCCTCGCCCACGCCCGCCAGGCCCTGGACCGGGGTGCCGAGGCGCACGCCGCCTGGGACAAGCACATCGCCGAGTGGCGCACCGCGCAGCCCGAGCGGGCCAGGCTGTTCGACCGGATCGTCGCCGGCCAGCTTCCCGAGGGCTGGCAGGAGAAGCTCCCGGTGTTCGAGGCGGGCACGTCCGTCGCCACCCGCGCCGCCTCCGGCAAGGTCCTTCAGGCGCTGGGCGCGGTGATCCCCGAGCTGTGGGGCGGCTCGGCCGACCTGGCCGGCTCGAACAACACCACCATCGACAAGACGTCCTCCTTCCTGCCGAAGGGCAACCCGCTGCCGGAGGCCGACCCGTACGGCCGTACCGTCCACTTCGGCATCCGCGAGCACTCCATGGCCGCGGAGATGAACGGCATCGCCCTGCACGGCAACACCCGCATCTACGGGGGCACCTTCCTGGTCTTCTCCGACTACATGCGCAACGCCGTACGTCTGTCCGCGCTGATGCAGCTCCCCGTCACCTACGTGTGGACGCACGACTCCATCGGTCTGGGCGAGGACGGCCCGACCCACCAGCCCGTCGAACACCTGGCCTCGCTGCGCGCCATCCCGGGCCTGAACATCGTCCGCCCGGCCGACGCCAACGAGACCGCGATCGCCTGGGCCGAGATCCTCAAGCGGCACGCCACCAACCCCGCCCCGCACGGCCTGGCCCTGACCCGCCAGGGCGTCCCCACCTACGAGGCCAACTCCGAGGCCGCCAAGGGTGGTTACGTGCTGCGTGACTCCTCCACCGAGACGCCCGACCTGGTCCTGATCGCCACCGGCTCCGAGGTCCACCTCGCCGTCGAGGCGCGTGAGCTGCTGGAGGCCGAGGGGATCGGCACCCGGGTCGTGTCGATGCCGTCCGTGGAGTGGTTCGAGGAGCAGTCCCCGGAGTACCGGGCGAGCGTCCTTCCACCGTCCGTGAAGGCCCGCGTGGCGGTTGAGGCGGGCATCGGTCTGACCTGGTACCGGTACGTGGGTGACGCAGGACGCATCATTTCGCTCGAACACTTCGGCGCTTCCGCCGACGCCAACACCCTGTTCGCCGAGTTCGGTTTCACCGCCGAGAACGTCGTCGCCGCCGCCCGGGCTGTGCTTAATTCAACGACTGGCCTCGCCGCCGCCCGCGGTTGATCCGATCGCACGAAGGAAGATGATCACTGTGACCGAAGCAACCGCGACCGCGGTAACCCTGAAGCGCCTCTCCGACGAAGGCGTCTCCATCTGGCTGGACGACCTCTCCCGCAAGCGCATCGCCTCCGGCAACCTCGCCGAACTCGTCGAGACCAGGCACGTGGTGGGCGTCACCACCAACCCCTCCATCTTCCAGGCCGCCATCGGCTCCGGTGAGGGGTACGAGGAGCAGCTCGCCGACCTGGCCGAGCGCGGCGTGACGGTCGACGAGGCCGTGCGGATGATGACCACGGCCGACGTCCGCGCCGCCGCCGACATCCTGCGCCCGGTGTACGACGCCACCGCCGGCCGTGACGGCCGGGTCTCCATCGAGGTCGACCCGCGCCTCGCCCACAACACGAGGGCGACCGTCGCCGAGGCCAAGCAGCTCGCCTGGCTCGTCGACCGCCCGAACGTGATGGTCAAGATCCCGGCGACGAAGGCCGGTCTCCCGGCGATCACCGAGGTCATCGGCCTCGGTATCAGCGTCAACGTCACGCTGATCTTCTCGCTGGAGCGCTACCGCGAGGTCATGGACGCCTACCTGGCGGGCCTGGAGAAGGCCAAGGCGGCGGGCACCGACCTCGCCACCATCCACTCCGTCGCCTCCTTCTTCGTCTCCCGCGTCGACAGCGAGATCGACAAGCGGCTGACGAAGGTCGGGACCGATGAGGCCCTCGCTCTCAAGGGCAGGGCGGCGCTCGCCAACGCGCGGCTCGCCTACGAGGCGTACGAAGAGGTGTTCGCCTCCGCCCGCTGGACCGCGCTCGCTCCGGCCGGCGCCAACAAGCAGCGCCCGCTGTGGGCCTCGACGGGCGTCAAGGACCCCTCGTACAAGGACACGCTGTACGTCGACGAGTTGGTCGCGCCGGGCACGGTCAACACCATGCCGGAGGCGACGCTCAACGCCACGGCCGACCACGGTGACATCCACGGCGACGCGGTGACCGGCGGCTACGCCCAGGCGCGCGCCGACCTGGCCGCCGTGGAAGGGCTCGGGATCTCCTACGACGAGGTGGTCGGCCTGCTGGAGGACGAGGGCGTCTCGAAGTTCGAGGCGGCCTGGGAGGATCTGCTCGACGCGGTCGCGACCTCGCTGAGCAGCAAGGGAGTTGAGGGGGAATGACCGAGCGTACTGTGCCTTCCCGGGGGGCAACCCCCGGGCCCCCGGCCGAAAAAGCAGGTCCGACGAGTCAGCCGGAGCGTGCTCGTGAGGTGGACTCCAGTGAAGCGCTTCGGGACGGTACCCCGCAGGATGCGGCCACCACGCCGGAGGGATCTGGTGACACGACCGTGGAACCGGTGGGTGTGAAGCCGGACGGTGTGAAGCAGGTTGATGTGAAGGCTGTCGACGTGAAGGCCGAGGCCAAGAGCAACGGCCCCGTTCCGGTGGCGGAATGGGAGAACCCGCTCCGTGACCCCCGTGACCGCCGCCTCCCCCGTATCGCGGGTCCCTCGGGCCTCGTCATCTTCGGTGTCACCGGCGACCTGTCCCGCAAGAAGCTGATGCCGGCCGTCTACGACCTCGCCAACCGCGGTCTGCTGCCGCCGGGCTTCTCGCTCGTCGGGTTCGCCCGCCGCGACTGGGAGGACGAGGACTTCGCGCAGATCGTGCACGACTCGGTGAAGGAACACGCGCGCACCCCGTTCCGGGAGGAGGTCTGGCAGCAGCTCGCCGAGGGCATGCGGTTCATCCCGGGCACCTTCGACGACGACACGGCGTTCAAGCAACTGCGCTCCGCCATCGAGGAGCTGGACGCGGCCCGGGGCACCAGCGGCAACTACGCGTTCTACCTCTCCGTACCCCCGAAGTTCTTCCCGAAGGTCGTCCAGCAGCTCAAGAAGCACGGGCTCGCGAGCCCGCCTGAGGGTTCCTGGCGGCGTGCGGTCATCGAGAAGCCGTTCGGCCACGACCTGGAGAGCGCACGCGAGCTGAACGCGCTCGTGCACGACGTGTTCGACCCGGAGCAGGTCTTCCGCATCGACCACTACCTCGGCAAGGAGACCGTCCAGAACATCCTGGCGCTCCGCTTCGCCAACCAGATGTACGAGCCGATCTGGAACCGGTCGTACGTCGACCACGTGCAGATCACCATGGCGGAGGACATCGGCATCGGCGGCCGGGCCGGCTACTACGACGGCATCGGTTCGGCCCGTGACGTGATCCAGAACCACCTGCTCCAGCTGATGGCGCTGACCGCCATGGAGGAGCCGATCGCCTTCGACGCAGAGTCGCTGCTGACCGAGAAGCTCAAGGTCCTCAAGTCGGTGAAGCTGCCGGAGAACCTGGGCGAGCACACCGTGCGCGGCCAGTACGCGGCGGCCTGGCAGGGCGGCGAGAAGGTGCGCGGCTATCTGCAGGAGGAGGGCATCGACCCCAAGTCGACGACCGACACCTACGCGGCCGTCAAGCTGGAGGTCGACAACCGCCGCTGGGCGGGCGTCCCCTTCTATCTGCGCACCGGCAAGCGCCTTGGCCGGCGGGTGACGGAGATCGCGGTGGTCTTCCAGCGCGCCCCGCACTCCCCGTTCGACTCGACCGCCACCGAGGAGCTCGGCCAGAACGCGATCGTCATCCGCGTCCAGCCCGACGAGGGCATGACGGTGCGCTTCGGATCGAAGGTCCCGGGTACGTCGATGGAGATCCGGGACGTCACGATGGACTTCGCCTACGGCGAGTCGTTCACCGAGTCCAGCCCGGAGGCGTACGAACGGCTGATTCTGGATGTCCTGCTCGGCGATGCCAATCTCTTCCCCCGTCACCAGGAGGTGGAAGAGTCCTGGAAGGTCCTCGACCCGATCGAGGAGTACTGGGAGACCCATGGCAAGCCCGCGCAGTACCCCTCGGGCAGCTGGGGTCCGAAGGAAGCCGACGAGATGCTCGCACGAGACGGACGGAGCTGGCGCAGGCCATGAAGATCGACCTGACCGACACCACGGCAAGCAAGATCAACAAGGCGCTCGTGCAGGGGCGCCGCGCCATCGGCACCCCCGCCGTGGGCATGGTCCTGACGATGGTCATCGTCACCGACGAAGAGAACGCGTACGACTCGATCAAGGCCGCCGAGGAGGCCTCGCGCGAGCACCCCTCGCGCACCCTGGTCGTCATCAAGCGGCACGCCCGCACCCCGCGCGACCGCACCAACTCGCGCCTCGACGCCGAGGTCCGGGTGGGCGCCGACTCAGGCGCCGGTGAGACCGTCGTGCTGCGGACCTACGGAGAGGTGTCCGACCACGCCGACTCCGTGGTCCTGCCACTGCTGCTGCCGGACGCGCCCGTCGTCGTCTGGTGGCCGGTGGACGCCCCCGAGGTACCGGCCAAGGACCCGTTGGGCGCCCTCGCGCAGCGCAGGATCACCGACATGTACGCCGTCGAGTCGCCGCTCACGGCCCTGGAGGCCCGCGTCAACTCGTACGCGCCGGGCGACACCGACCTGGCGTGGACCCGGCTGACGCCCTGGCGCTCGATGCTGGCCGCCGCGCTCGACCAGGCCCGTACGAAGGTGATCTCGGCCGCCGTCGAGAGCGAGGCCGACAACCCGAGCGCCGAGCTGCTCGCCCGCTGGCTGGGTGCCCGGCTCGACGTGCCGGTCGAGCGGGTCGTCACCGCCGGTCCGGTGGTGACCGCGGTGCGGCTCGGCACGGAGAACGGCGAGATCGTGATCGACCGGCCCGAGGGGCCGCTGGCCACGCTGTCGCTGCCCGGGCAGCCCTCCCGCACCCTCGCGCTGAAGGTGCGCAGCACTTCCGAGCTGATCGCCGAGGAACTGCGCCGCCTCGACGCGGACGAGATGTACGCCGTCGCCCTGCGGGGCGAGGGCGGCACCAAGGAGACCCCCCGTCATGTCTGACTCCCCCAAGCTCACGCGGCGTCCGGAGTGGGTGGCCCTGGAGGACCACCGCGCGGACGGTCTGCTCCACCCGCGGCTGCGTGAGCTGTTCGCCGCCGATCCCGCCCGCGCGGAGCGCTATGTCGTGCGGGTCGGCGATCTGCGGATCGACTACTCCAAGCACCTGATCACGGACGAGACCCTCGCCCTCCTCCAGGAACTGGCCACCGCCACCGACGTGTTCGGGCTGCGGGACGCGATGTTCCGCGGCGAGAGGATCAACGTCACCGAGGACCGGGCGGTGCTGCACACCGCGCTGCGGTCCCCGCGGAACGCGGTGATCGAGGTCGACGGCGAGAACGTCGTCCCTGGCGTGCACGCCGTGCTCGACAAGATGGCCGACTTCGCCGAGCGGGTCCGCGCCGGCGAGTGGACCGGTCACACGGGTCGTCCCATCCGCAATGTCGTCAACATCGGTATCGGCGGCTCCGACCTCGGTCCGGCGATGGCCTACGAGGCGCTGCGCGCCTTCACGGACCGTTCGCTGACCGTGCGGTTCGTGTCGAACGTGGACGGCGCCGATCTGCACGAGGCCGTCCGCGACCTCGACCCGGCCGAGACGCTGTTCGTCATCGCCTCGAAGACGTTCACCACGATCGAGACGATCACCAACGCGACCTCGGCGCGGACCTGGCTGCTCGCCGCGCTGGAAGATGGGGGCACCTCCCGCTCGAGCGAAGTCGAGAGTGGGGGAGAGAAGGCGGTCGCCAAGCACTTCGTGGCGCTGTCGACGAACGCCGGCAAGGTGTCGGACTTCGGTATCGACACGGCCAACATGTTCGGGTTCTGGGACTGGGTCGGCGGACGCTACTCCTTCGACTCGGCGATCGGCCTGTCGCTGATGATCGCGATCGGCCCGGACCGGTTCCGGGAGCTGCTCGACGGGTTCAGGATCGTCGACGAACACTTCCGTACGGCTCCCGCCGAGGCCAACGCGCCTTTGTTGCTCGGCCTGTTGGGTGTCTGGTACGGCAACTTCTTCGACGCCCAGTCGCACGCCGTACTGCCGTACTCGCACTACCTGTCCAAGTTCACCGCCTATCTGCAGCAGCTGGACATGGAGTCCAACGGCAAGTCGGTGGACCGCGACGGCAACCCGGTGGAGTGGCAGACCGGTCCGGTGGTGTGGGGCACGCCCGGCACCAACGGGCAGCACGCCTACTACCAGCTCATCCACCAGGGCACGAAGCTGATCCCGGCCGACTTCATCGGCTTCGCCAACCCGGTGGACGAGCTGGAGCCCGAACTCGCCGCCCAGCACGACCTGTTGATGGCGAACTTCTTCGCGCAGACCCAGGCCCTCGCCTTCGGCAAGACGCCCGACGAGGTGCGCGCCGAGGGCGTGCCCGAGGAACTGGTCCCGCACAAGACGTTCAAAGGCAACCACCCGACGACGACGATCCTCGCGAGCGAGCTGACGCCGTCGGTCCTCGGCCAGCTCATCGCCCTCTACGAGCACAAGGTCTTCGTCCAGGGCGCGATCTGGAACATCGACTCCTTCGACCAGTGGGGAGTCGAGCTCGGCAAGGTCCTCGCCAAGCGCGTCGAACCCGCGCTCACCGAAGGCTCCGACGTGCCCGGCCTCGACCCCTCCACCGCCGCCCTCGTGGCCGCGTACCGCACCCTCCGAAAGAAGTGACTGTCATGCAGCTCGGACTCATCGGCCTCGGCAAGATGGGCGGCAACATGCGCGAGCGGATCCGCCGCGCGGGCCACACGGTCGTCGGCTACGACCGCAACCCCGAGGTCTCGGACGTCAGCAGCCTCACCGAACTCGTGAGCGCGCTCGAAGGCCCGCGCGTGGTGTGGGTGATGGTCCCCGCAGGGGCCGCCACGCAGTCCACCATCGACCAGCTCGGCGAGCTCCTGGAGCCCGGTGACACCGTCGTGGACGGCGGCAACTCCCGCTGGACGGACGACGAGAAGCACGCGGAGGAACTGGCCGCCAAGGGCATCGGCTTCGTCGACGCGGGCGTCTCCGGCGGCGTCTGGGGCCTCAAGAACGGCTACGCGCTGATGGTCGGCGGCGACGCCGAGCACATCGCCAAGGTGCAGCCGGTCTTCGACGCCCTCAAGCCCGAGGGCGACGCCGGCTTCGTACACGCCGGCAAGGTCGGCGCCGGCCACTTCTCCAAGATGGTCCACAACGGCATCGAGTACGCCATGATGCAGGCCTACGCCGAGGGCTGGGAGCTCCTGGAGAAGGTCCACTCCGTCACCGACGTCCGAGAGGTCTTCCGCTCCTGGCAGGAAGGCACCGTCATCCGCTCCTGGCTGCTCGACCTCGCCGTCAACGCGCTCGACGACGACGAGCACCTGGAGAAGCTGCGCGGCTACGCGGACGACTCCGGCGAGGGCCGCTGGACCGTCGAGGCGGCCATCGACAACGCCGTCCCGCTGCCCGCCATCACCGCCTCCCTCTTCGCCCGGTTCGCCTCCCGCCAGGACGACTCCCCGCAGATGAAGATGATCGCGGCACTGCGCAACCAGTTCGGCGGCCACGCCGTCGAGTCGGCGAAGTAACGACCATGGGCGACCTCCTGCTGGTCCGTCACGGTGAGACCGAGTGGAGCGTGTCGGGCCAGCACACCAGCTGGACCGACCTGCCGCTCACCCAGCACGGCGAGGAACAGGCCAAGTCCCTCGCCCCGCTGCTCGCCGGCCGGACCTTCGCCCTGGCCCTGACCAGCCCGCTCGGCCGCGCCATACGCACGGCGGCACTCGCGGGCGTGTACGGGGCCGTGGCCGATCCCGATCTGCACGAGTGGGACTACGGCGCGTACGAAGGCATCACGACCGTCGAGATACACCGCACCAGGCCCGACTGGTTCCTGTGGAACGACGGCGTGCCGTCCGGCCCCGACGGTCATGCCGGCGAGTCACCGGCGGAGGTGGGAGAGCGCGCCGACCGCGTGCTGTCCCGCGTCGGACCGGCGCTCGCCGACGGCGACGTGATCCTCGTGGCACACGCCCACTTCCTGCGTGTGCTGACAGCCCGTCGGCTCGGGCTGTCCCCCGCGGACGGGCGGCTGTTCCAACTCGCGACGGGCACCGTCAGCCGGCTGTCCACCGAGCACGGGCATCCTGTGATCGCCGAGTGGAACGCCACCGGAACTTCTGCGGCGGTTCGCTAGTTTCTACATTGCTGTAGAAATCGAAGAGGTCACGGTCCGCCCTCCGGGGCGGGCCGGGCCTCTCCCAACGTATGGAGCTCTCATGGCCCTGTGGGACCGCATCAAGGAGTCCGCGTCGACGATGCAGACCCAGCTCGTGGCGAAGAAGAACGATCTGAAGAGCGGTGCCTTCCGCGACGCGAGCATGGCGATGTGCGCGCTCGTCGCCGCGGCGGACGGGACGGTCGATCCTTCCGAGCGCCAGCGCGTCGCGCAACTCATCGCCACGAACGAGGTGTTGCAGAACTTCGACGCCGACGACCTGCGCCGCCGCTTCGACGACAACCTGAACAAGCTGACCGCCGACTTCGCCTTCGGCAAGGTCAGCGTCCTCCAGGAGATCGCCAAGGCGAAGAAGAAGCCGGCCGAGGCGCGCGCCGTCATCCAGATCGGCATCGTCATCGGCGGCGCCGACGGCGACTTCGACAAGACCGAGCAGGCCGTCGTGCGCGAGGCGTGCTTCACGCTCGACCTGCCGCCGCACGAGTTCGACCTGTAGTTCCCCACCGGCCCCGGCCGTGCCATCTCGACAGCCGGGACACGTGAGGTGGCTCAGGCGCCGCGCGTCGCGCGCCTGCGCCACTTCACGAACTCCGCCTCCGGGTCGCCGGTGCGGGACCAGGGCATCCGGCTGGCGCGCACCCCCAGGGTCCGGAAGAGCGGGGCCGCGAGGTCCGACAGGCCCGCGTAGCTGGCGGCGTGCGCCAGGTAGTTGAGGCCGCGCACCTCCTCCGGCGCGGGCTGGCCGTCCGGGCGCACGGATATCCAGCGCTCCCAGGTGTGCCGTACGTCGTCGACGGCTCCTTCGTGGTTCCAGTGCCCGTCGAGGCCTGCGGGCGTGTCCGGCCGCCCGTTCGCCTCCTCCTGGAGAAAGCGGTACTCCTCCACACGGGCGAACTGCACCAGGACCGGCAGCGCGCAGCCCGGCGGGGCGACGGCCGCCGCGTCGCGGGCGAAGTCGTACATCAGGCCGTGGGTGCCGTGCCAGCGCGCCGAGTAGTAGCGCAGCACATGGAGGTGGCCCTCGATCGTGTAGGGGTCGCGGGCGTGCAACTCGTCCCACCAGCGGCCGAGTTCCTGGCGGCGCACCCCGGCGGCATAGAGCCGGGCGACGGAGATGAGGCAGATCCAGGGTGTGGGGTCCTCGGGGTAGGCCTCGGTGCCCTGGAGACAAGCCAGCACCGCCCGGTCGACGCGCCGCTGTTCGACGGGTACGCGCCCGCCCGCGGCGGTGGCGAGGGTGAAGGCCCTGGCCACCTCGGTCGCGGCCCGCAGTACCAGGGCGTCGGCGCTGCGCGGCTCCGCGGCGAGCCAGGACTCGACCGCCGAGTTGCCCGCGCACGCCGGCGCGAGCAGCCGGATCCGGTGGGCGCGCACGGACCACGCGGGACCGGTCACCCGCAGCAGATCCCGCAGGCCCTGCCAGCGCCCGTTGGCGATGTCCTTGCGTGCGGTGGAGAGGGGCGCGTCCCCGTAGTCGGGGTCGAAGTCGGGGGTGAAGCGGTCTCCCGGCATGGGCTCCCTCTCAGAACGTGAAGCACTGAAACCGGCCTCGGAGCCGGAGGCCGATTGCTCCACGTCCTGGGCAGCAGACTGGGGGCGATACCGTGCTGCCGCTGTCATCGGCCGACGGTCGCTCCGCAGAGGTGTTCCGCGGGTGGTGTGATGATAGCGGTGGCCATTGACGTTTCAATGTCAACTCGCGGGTAATATGCGCCGCCCGGGACTCGGACGAGCGGCGGCGGCACACGGCTGAAGCGTCACCGCCCCGGTCGGCGTGGCAGGTGCTGCGCGGCCAGCCGCACAGGGGCGTTCTGCGCTCCGTAGCCCCGGTAGCCGCCGTCACGCTGGACGAGTTCGAAGAAGACACGGCCGACCGTCTCGGTGTAGCAGTGGCGGAACTCGCCCTCCGCGTCACGGTCGTAGAGGATGCCGAGTTCGCGGTACGCCGCCGCCTCGCCGTCGGCGAACTCATACCGTGCGGCGAGGTCGTCGTAGTAGTTCGCGGGCATCGCCAGCAGTCGGCCGCCGGCCTCGCGGAAGCGGCGGGCCGCGGTGAGCACGTCGTCCGTGGCGAGGGCGATGTGCTGGGCGCGGGCGCCCTCGTCGGTGGGGGCGGGCCCGACGCCGAGGGCGATACGGACGCTGCCGTCGGCGTTGGTGACCGCGCGGCTGCGGTGCAGTCCGTACGGATCGGCGACATCGACGCTGTCCTGTGCGCTCAGCCCGAGCACACTGCGGTGGAAGAGTGCCGCCTCGTCGAACTGGTGCCAGGGCTGGGTGAGGGCCAGGTGGTCGATACGGGCCACGTGCTGCGGGAGTCGTTCGTGCGGGACCGGCACGAAGTCGCCCGTCCAGCTCACGGGTTCGGGATGCCCGGAGCGATCCGTGACGCAGAAGAAGAGTTCGGTGCCGTCGGGGGCGGCCACCGCGTCCAGCGGTGCGTCCTCGGGGGCACGGCGGCGGGGCAGAACCGGGGCCAGGAGGGATTCGGCGCGCCGGGCCGCGGCGGCCGGGTCCGGGGACTCCAGGCCGACGGCGGCGAGGGAGGTGCCGTCGCGCCGGGCGGCCGGTCCGGTGTTGACGAGGACACGGGCCTCGCCCTGCTGCCAGAGGTCGACCGGCTTGCTGCGGTGCCTGGCCCTGCGGGTGAAGCCAAGGGCGCCGAGGAGCGCGGTGACGGGTTCGACGTCGGGGGTGACGAGCTCGGCGAAGGCGACACCGGTCGGCACCACGGGCGCGGGCGGGGCCACGAGTCCCGTCGCCTCCTGGAGGACGAGGAGGGAGCGGCGCGCGTCCACGGCGGTCGGCCCGGCCTCGGCCTGCCGGAAGACGTCGTTGAAGACCTCGAGGGAGAGCGGTCCGCGGTATCCGGCCCGCAGGACGTGTCCGAGGAACCCCGCGATGTCGAAGCCGCCCTGGCCCGGGAAGCAACGGTAGTGGCGGCTCCACTGCAGGACGTCCATCGCCATCAGGGGGGCGTCGGCGAGTTGCAGGAAGAAGATCTTCTCGCCGGGGATGTCCTCGATGCCCTTGGGGTCGCCGCCGCGGGCGAGGATGTGGAAGCTGTCCAGGCAGGTGCCGAGGGCGGGGTGGTCCGCGGCTTCGACGATGCTCCAGGCGTGGTCGTACGTACTCACATGGCGGCCCCACGCGAGCGCCTCGTAGGCGACGCGCATGCCGAAGTCCTGAGCGAGGTCCGCGAGCCGGCGCAACTGGTCGGCCGCGAGCGCGTCGTCGTCCACGGCGAGCGGGGAGACGCTGGAGCAGACCAGGACCGTGTCGGTGCCGAGGCGGCGCATGAGTTCGAACTTGTGCCGGGCGCGGCGCAGATTGAGGGCGAACTCCTCCTCGGGCACCGCTTCGATGTCCCGCATCGGCTGGTACAGGTCGATGCTCAGACCGAGGTCCGCGGCATGGGCCCGGATCTCCTCGGGTGGGAGGGGGCTCGCGAGCAGATCGTTCTCGAAGATCTCCACCCCGTCGAACCCCGCCCGCCCCGCGGCCGTGAGCTTCTCGGTCAGGGACCCACTGAGCGAGACAGTGGCAATGGACGTACGCACGTCGATACTCCTTGGCTATCGCTCCACACAAAGGCACGGCCGGACCCGAGCCCCGTAAGGGGCGCGGGCCTGTGACATCTGCGGCTCCGCCGCGTGGGCGCGCCCCGCACCCGCGAGACAACCCGAACCACGCCCCGCAAGGGGCGCGGGGAACTGCGCGATCAACCCCCACCGCCCCTCAGCCGCCACACAACCGGAACCACCCCATCCATCAGGCGCCCTCAGCCACCAACACCCGCACCCGGCACACCCGCCAGCTCGGAAATGTCCGCCAGCATCCGGACGGCATCCGGCTCCCGCCCCGTGAACAGCCGAAACGCGTCCGCCGCCTGGAACACGGCCATGCCCCCGCCATCCAGCGTCGCGCACCCCACCGCCCGCGCCGTGCGCAGCAACTCGGTCTCCAACGGCCGGTACACCACCTCGGCGACCCACAGCCCGGGATGCAGCAGCCCGGCAGGGAACGGCAGCCCGGGATGGGCCGCCATCCCGGTGGGCGTCGCGTGCACCACCCCGTCGGCCAGGCCGAGCAGCCCCCCGAGCGCATCCGGCGTCCCGGCCGCCGCCCGCCCCGCACCGAAGTGCCGGTTCAGCCCGGCGGCAAGACCCGCCGCCCGGTCAGGCATCGCGTCCACGACGGTGACGTGCCCCGCGCCCAGCGTCAGCACGGCGTGGGCGACCGCCGCCCCCGCCCCGCCCGCACCCAGCTGCACGACCCGCTCCAGCGGCACATCGGGCAGCCCGCGCGCGAAGGACGCCGCGAACCCGGTGACATCGGTGTTGTGCCCGACCGCATGACCCCCCTCGAAGACGACGGTGTTGACCGCGCCGAGGGCCGCCGCCTGCGGAGCGAGCTCGTCGAGGTGGTCGATGACCAGTTGCTTGCAGGGATGCGTGATGTTCAGCCCGTCGAAGCCGAGGTCCCGTGCGGCACGTACGAGATCGCCCACCGCCTCCGGCCCGACGCCGAGCACGTCGATGTCGATCAGCCGGTACAGATAGCGAAGTCCCTGCCGGTCGGCCTCCCGCTCGTGCAGCGCGGGGCTGAGCGAGGGGCCGATGCCGGAACCGATGAGGCCGACGAGATACGTGTCCATGGTCACGGCGGACCTCCTGAGCGACTCACTAATGTACGAACTAGTACGTTAGCTATATCAGCATCCCGAGCTCGCGGGAAGGCCCGCCCCGGAACTCGGGACCACGGCGACAGACCCTGCTTCTACAATCGCGGGCACCGACCCTCTCGCCCGAAGGAAGCCGATGACCAGCGTCGAAGAACCTGCACGGCCCGTCGGGCGCATCCGCGACGCCGCCCGGACCAAGGCCGAGATTCTCGACGTGGCGACCCAGGAGTTCTCGCGGGCCGGCTTCGCCGGTGCCCGCGTCGACGAGATCGCCGCCCGCACCCGCACCACCAAGCGGATGATCTATTACTACTTCGGCGGCAAGGAGCAGCTGTTCACGGCCGTTCTGGAGCGTGCGTACTCCGTGATCCGGATGGCCGAACAGGAGCTGGACGTCGAGCACTTGGACCCGGTCGCGGCCATCCGCAGGCTCGCCGAGCTGACCTTCGACCACCATGAGGCGCACCCGGACTTCATCCGGCTGGTCAGCATCGAGAACATCCACGAGGCGGAGCACATTGTCGCGTCCGAGGAGCTCGGGAAGATCGGTTCACCCGCGCTGGAGGTGATCCGCCGGATCCTGGAGACCGGCAGGAGGTCGGGGCTGTTCACGGCCGACGTCGACGCCGTGGACCTGCACGCGATGATCAGCTCGTTCTGCTTCTTCCGGGTCTCCAACCGGCATACCTTCGGCGCCCTCTTCGGCCGTGACCTGGTCGCCCCCGACCAGCGGGAGCACTACCGGACCATGCTCGGCGACATGGTCATCGCCTATCTGACGGCGGACCGCACCGAGGACTGAGTACCCGGGCACCGACGCCCCGTCCCACGCCCCGCTCCGGGGCCGGGACGGGGCACGGCCTGAAAGATCCTTCAGCACGACCTCTTGACACCCGGGAAACGTCGGCGCAACATCCGTAGCCATCCACTACTAACTATCCAGTGGGTTAATTAGCTGGATGCGCAACGTTGAGCAGACTCCCTACCGTCAAGCAGACTCGGCGCATCCGGCACGGCCGACCCGCACACCCCCAGGGCCCCGGCACCTCTCCCCTCCGCCACTCCGTCACTCCCGTCCCCGGAGTTCCCTCGAAGGAGCACGCCGTGTCTGTCCCCGCCGTCCCGCTCGACGCGCCACCCGGCCAGCCCCGGAAGGCCGCCATGGCCGCCTGGATCGGCAGCGCCCTGGAGTACTACGACTTCTTCATCTACGGCAGCGCCGCCGCCCTGATCTTCCCGAAGGTCTTCTTCGACGAGTCGGACCCCGCCACCGCGACCCTCCTCTCGCTGGCCACGTTCGGTGTCGCGTACGCGGCCCGCCCGGTCGGCGCGCTCTTCCTCGGCCACTTCGGCGACCGGGTCGGCCGCAAGAAGATCATGGTCTTCACGCTGATCCTGATGGGCCTGTCGACGTTCCTCATCGGCTGTCTGCCCACCCGCGCCCAGGTCGGCGGCCTCGCCCCGGTCCTGCTGGTGCTCTGCCGCGTCCTCCAGGGCATCTCCGCGGCCGGTGAGCAGGCGAGCGCCAACTCCATGACGCTGGAACACGCGCCACCCAACCGCCGGGGCTTCTTCACCAGCTTCACCCTCAGCGGCACCCAGGGCGGCCAGCTCCTGGCGACCCTGGTGTTCCTGCCGGTCGCCGCGCTGCCCGAGGACCAACTGCTCTCCTGGGGCTGGCGCGTGCCGTTCTGGGCGAGCGTCGCGGTCGCCGTGGTCGGCTATGTCATCCGCCGCACCCTCCAGGAGACGCCCGCCTTCACCCGGCAGGCCGCGAGCGAGGGCGTTCCCACACTGCCGCTCCTCGTGCTCCTGCGCGAGCACTGGGCGGACGTCCTGCGGGTCGTCGCGGGCGCCCTGATCGCCTCGGTCAGCACGATCTTCACGGTCTGGGCGCTGGCGTACGGCACGAGCGACTCGGTCGGGCTGTCGCGCACGCAGATGCTGTGGGTGGGCGCGCTCGCCAACGTCGTCGCCCTCGGCGCGATCCCCGCCTGGGCCACGCTCTCCGACCGCATCGGCCGCCGTCCGGTCTATCTGATCGGCGCCGCGGGCAGCGCCGTGCTGATGTTCGCCTACCTGTGGGCCCTGTCCACCGGCTCGTACCCCCTCGTCCTCCTCTTCGGCATTCTCGCCTTCGGCGTCGTGTACAGCGCGGCCAACGGTGTCTGGCCGTCCTTCTACGGCGAGATGTTCTCCACCCGCGTCCGGCTCTCCGGTATGGCGATCGGCACACAGATCGGCTTCGCCGTCGCCGGGTTCGCGGTCACCTTCGCCGCGCAGATCGCGGGCCCTGGCGGCGACGACTGGTCGTCCGTGGCGCTGTTCACCGCGGCCCTGTGCGTCCCGCCGGTGATCGCCGCGCTGACCGCCCGCGAGACGCACACGGTGCCGACGGAGGAGTTGGGCGAGCGGGCGCCCCAGGGCGCCGCGAAGCGCGAGACCGTGACCGCCTGAACCCCTGACCGCGCGCTCCCGTACGCCGGTCATCAGCGTCCCCGGCAGCCCCGGACTGCCGGGGACGTGGCCGTTCTCGGGCCGGTGCGGTCGGGGCAGAGTTGACAGCCGACGTTTTCGGCAAGAACATCGGCCGGTACAAGCGGAAAGAAACAGCGCGGTCACACAGAGCCACTCCGCGCACCCCGGCCGGGTTCAGGGGCGGCCGGTGTGCGCGGAGACCCCATCGAACCTCGGCTCACCGTTCGAGCCCCGTCCAGCAGGGGACCGAGCTCGTGGGCCACAGCGGTCAGGGCCCGCACGTCCCGTTCGGCTCTGGCGATGAGGAGTGCCCCCTCCAGGGCACTGATCATGAGCGTGGCCAGCGGTTCGGCCCGTTCGGCCGGTACACCCATGTCCGTCAGGGCCTCGGCCACCGGGCGGTTCCAGCGGGCGAACGCGGCTGCGGCAGCGGTCCTGGTGGACTCGGTGGACTCCGCACAGTCCACGGCCGCCGCCGCGACGGGGCAGCCGGAGGCGAATCCGGCCTCCTGGAACTCGTCGGTCCACTGCCGCACCATCGCCGCGAACAGACCGCTCGGCGTCGGCCGGGACAGCGCGGCGAGGAAGCGGGCGACGCGCTTGCCCGCGTAGCCGCCCGCCCAGTCCACGGCCTCGTTGACCAACTGCTCCTTGCCGCCCGGGAAGTAGTGCTGGAGCGAACCGCGCGGCGCCCGCGCATGCGCGGCGACCTCGCGCATGCCCGTCGCGGTGACCCCGTCGCGCCGGATGAGCTGTGCCGCGCTGAACACCATCCGCTCGCGCGGCCCCCGCTCGGAATCCGTCATCATCGACCTCCCACCAGGACTGACTAGGCACACTATCCACTATGACCGCTGTCATAGGGCTGGCTATCATGACAGCGGTCATAGGCGGCGACGGCGGCCCGACAGGGATGCCGGCAGAGACGGTGGTGTGTCGTGTCCATGGGATTCATCGGCTCCGTGGGATTCATCGGCCTCGGTGTCATGGGACAGCCCATGGCGCTCAACCTCGCGAGGGCGGGCACCCCGCTGGTCGTCTGGAACCGCACCGCCGCGAGGACCGAGCCGTTGCGCGCCGCGGGAGCGGAGGTGGCCGCGGACCCGGCCGAGGTCTTCGCGCGCTCCCGCGTCGTCTTCCTGATGCCGGCGAACGGCTCCGTGACGGACACCGTCCTGGGCCGCGGAACCGCGGACTTCACCGCGCGCGTCGAGGGGCGCACCGTCGTCCCCATGGGCACGACGTCCCCCGAGTACTCACGCGGCCTGGAGGCCGAGGTGCGCGCGGCGGGCGGTCGGTACGTCGAGGTCCCGGTCTCCGGGTCGCGGGTCCCTGCGGAGGCCGGTCGGCTGGTGGCGATGCTCGCCGGGGATCCCGCGGCCGTCGAGGAGGTACGGCCGTTGCTCGGCCCGATGTGTCACGAGAGCTTCGACTGCGGGCCGGTGCCGAACGCCCTGTTGATGAAGTTGTCGGTGAACCTGTTTCTGATCACCCTGGTGACCGGCCTCAGCGAGGCGTTCCACTTCGCCGATCGGCAGGGCCTGGACCGCAAGCTCTTCCTGGAGGTGCTGGACGCCGGTCCGATGGCCAGCGGCGTCTCCCGGATGAAGGCCCCGAAACTGCGGGACCGCGACTTCGCCGTGCAGGCCGCGGCCCGTGACGTCCTGATGAACAACGAGCTGATCGCCGGGGCCGCCCGCCGAGCGGGGCTGGCCTCACCCCTGCTCGACGTCTGCCACGCCCTTTTCGGCGAGACCGTGGCACAGGGCCACGGCGGGTCCGACATGGTGGCCGTGCTCCGCGCGATCGAGGCCCGCAGCGGCGAGGGAGCGGGCTCAGCGTCCGCGGGGGATGCCGTACGCGCGCTCCACGTGGAGCCGTAGGACGAGTCGGCCGTCGCCGACCATCGCGGCCCGGTAGTCGTCCCAGTCGGGGTGCTCGCCCCGGACGGCCCGGTAGAGCCGCACCAGCTCCTCGACGGTCTCGTCGTGGGGGTCCCGGGCGACGGGGGTGAGCTCGGCGGTGCCCTCGGCGACCGTGTACGCCCAACGGTCCTCGGCCGTCACGTGGTAGGAGGCACGCGGGTCCCGGCGCAGATTACGGGTCTTGGCGCGGTCGTCCGTGATCGAGACCCGGACGATCCGCTCGTCGGGATCGTAGGCGTGGTTCACATTGGACAGCTGGGGCCGGCCGTCCTTCTTGAGGGTGACCAGCACCCCGCCGTCGTACTCGGAGAGCAGCTTGAGCAGTGTGTCCTGCGTCGCGTCCTGAGTCATGTATCGCTCAACCCCGGCGGACGCATGGCCATTCCCGTCTCGTAGACACTGTCTACCACCGAGATAGACAGTGTCTACGAGAACTGGTAGACACTGTCCATGAGTGAAGCGGAGACGGGGCTGCGGGCCCGGTTGATCGAGGTGGGCGTGGACCTGGTGACCACGCAGGGCGCGCAGGTTCTGACCCTGCGGGAGATCGCCCGTCGCGCGGGCGTCTCCCACGGTGCCCCGCGGCGCTACTTCCCGACCCATCTGGAGCTGCTCTCCGCCATCGCGCGCCGGGGCTTCGCCGACCTGGGAGCCCGGGCGACGGAGGCGCTGGGCGACGAAGGGGCGAGTCCCCGCGCCCAGTTGGCGACGCTGGGGAGGGTCTACCTCGACTTCGCCTTCACTCAGCCCGGAATGTATGAGCTGATGTTCCGTCATGATCTGCTGGAGAGTGGGCGACTGGGACTCCGGGAGACCAGCCTGCCGCTGTTCGGCGTCCTGGTGGACCTGGTCGGCGGGGCGCGCCCCGCGGCCGACGCCACGCTCGTCGCGAGCGCCCTGTGGGCGAATCTGCACGGGATCGCCCAGCTGTGGGGCTGGGGCAGTCTCCAACTCGCCACGGGAGACACCGACTTCGTACCCCTGTTGGATGCCGCGCTGGACGCGCACCTCGGGCCGGAGGAGCGGTGAATCCCACGGCGCGGCGCCGTCTCACGCTGGCCAACAGCGTCGTCGGGGCCGTGATCGTCGCGCTGGACGGAACCGTCCTCACGGTCGCTCAGCCCACGCTGCGGCGCGACCTGGACGCGTCGTTCGCGCAGGTGCAGTGGACCAGTACCGGCTATCTCATCGCGGTGGCGAGCCTGTTGGTGTTCGCGGGGCGTCTCGGGGACCGGTACGGCCACCAACTGGTCTTCGGCGTGGGGATGGTGGGGTTCGGGGCGGCGTCGGCGGGGATCGGTCTGGCACCCGACATCGGCTGGGTGATCGGACTGCGGGTCGCCCAGGGGGTCTTCGGCGCGCTGGCGCAGCCCGCCACGCTCGGGATGCTGCGCGCGGCCTACCCGCCCGACCGGCTCGGCATGCCCATCGCGCTGCGCACCAGTGCCATCGGTCTCGCGGCCGCCGCGGGTCCCCTCCTCGGCGGGGCGCTGGTCACCCAGCTGGGCTGGCGTGCCGTCTTCTTCCTGAACGTCGTACCGGCGCTCGTCATCGCCGCCCTGGCCCTGACCGTCCGGGACGCGCCCCGGGACAGAGGCTCGGCGGCCGGACTCGACGTGCCCGGCGCGGCGCTGCTCGCGGTGGCCCTGGTCGCCCTCGTGCACACGCTCGTCGTGCTGCCGGAGACGGGCCGGCCCGCGGCGACCGTGCTCGGGCCGCTCGTGGCGACGGCCGCGGCAGCCGCGTTCGTACGGCACGAACGGCGCGCGGCGAGCCCGCTGGTGCCGCCCGGCCTGCTCGGCTCCCCCACGGTCGGCGCGGCGCTCGGCACCCTCGTGTGCGCCTCAGCGGCGCTGTTCGGCACGCTCTTCGTCAGCACCTACTACCTACAGGACGTGCTCGGCCTCGACCCGCTCCAGAGCAGTCTGCGCGCGCTCCCGCTGGCCGTGATGATGGTGCTGGGCGCGCCGGTCTCGGCCGTACTGCTGCGCCGCTACCGCGCCGCACGACCGGGACCGCGATGCTGCTGATCCTCCTCGGCGTCCTGCTGCTGTCCCGGCTCGACCGCGCCTCGACGGACCTGGCGATCGGCGCCGGATTCCTGCTCCTGGGCGCGGGGTTCGTCGCGGTGATGGTGAGCGCGACGGCCGTCGTCGTGCGGTCCGCGTCCGCCGGGTCGGCCGGGGTGGCGGGCGGGCTCCAGCAGACCGCGATGAACATCGGACCGGCGGTGGGGGTGGCCGTCGCGACCACGCTGGTCGGCCTGGCCGGTGTCGACATGGGCCCCGCGCTGACCGTCCTCGCGGCCCTCACGGCGGTCGGCGCGCTGTCGGCGCTGCGGCTCCCGGGCCGCGGCGAAGCGCCGGCCGCCGAGCGACGACCCGCCGGTCACCCACCCACCGACGCCGCTTGCGAAGTCCGTACGAGACGATGAGGACGAGCGAGACGATGAGGACGAGCGAGTCCGAGAGCCGCAGTCCGGAGGAGAACCATGGGACATCTGCGACAAGAGGTCGAGCCGAGCGAGGCCGGCCTTGATCCGAAGGCGCTGACCCGCCTGGACCAGCACTTCTCCCACCTGGTCGACGACCTCCGGCTGCCCGGCTACCTCGTGTCCGTGTCCCGGCACGGCCGGGTCGCGCACCTCACCACGTACGGCCACCGCGACCGCGAGGCCCGACTCCCCGTCGAGACCGACACCTTGTGGCGGATCTACTCGATGACGAAGCCGGTCACCTCGGTCGCCGCGCTGATGCTCCTGGAGGAGGGACGCCTCCGGCTCGACGACCCCGTCGCCCGTTTCCTTCCCGCCTTCGCCGATCCCCGGGTGTACGTCAGCGGGTCCGGCACGGGCATGAAGACCCGCCCGGCCGAGCAACCCCTCCTGATCCGTCACCTGTTGACCCACACCTCGGGTCTGACCTTCGGCTTCTACCACTCCCACCCCGTCGACGCGCTCTACCGCGACGCCGGTCTGGAGTCGTCGGTGGCGCCGGGCTCGGACCTGGCCGGCACCTGCGACGTGTACGCCGGGCTGCCCCTGCAGTTCGAGCCGGGCACCGAGTGGAACTACTCGGTCTCCACCAATGTGCTCGGCCGCCTGATCGAAGTGGTGTCGGGGCAGGACCTCGACGAGTTCCTCGCCGAGCGGATCTTCGGGCCGCTGGGGATGACGGACGCCGGGTTCTGCGTCACCGACGAGCAGGCCGGGCGGCTCGCCGAGCTCTACGGGGAGGACGCCGAGGGCCGCATCACCCCGATCGCCGGGCTCCCGCTGCACGGTCGCCCGCGTTTCCTCTCCGGGAGCGGCGGCATGGTGGCCTCCGCGCACGACTACCACCGCTTCATGGAGATGCTCCGCCGCCGCGGCGAACTCGACGGGGCCCGGCTGCTGAAGCCGGGGACCGTGGACTCGATGGCCGCCAACCACCTCCCGGGCGGGGCCGACCGCCGCACCTTCGGCAGCGCGCTGCACCGGGAACCCGGCAACGCGGGGCTCGGCTTCGGGCTCGGGGTCTCCGTCGTGGTGGACCCCGAGATCACCCGGTCGCCGTCCAGCGAGGGCGCGTTCGGCTGGAGCGGGGTCGCCAGTACGACCTTCTGGGTCGACCCGCGCCACGACCTGACCGTGCAGTTCTACACCCAGGTCCGCCCGACCTCGTCCCACTCGATCTATCCCGAGCTCAAGCGGCTCGTGCACGAGGCGGTGCTCGACTGAGCCCGGCTATCCCGCACGCAGGGTGAAGGGCACTCCCTCCCGGGCGAGTTCGGCCAGCCACTGCTCGGAGCGCTCCGCCGTCTCCGCGGCGCGGCCGAGCCCCGGCGGGAGCGAACCGTCCAGGATGTGGCGGACTCCGAGGGCGAGCGTGCGGGAGACACAGCGGGCCATGGCGCTCTCCTCGGCGGTGCCCACGAGATCGAGGAGATAGCGCCCCGACCAGGCCGCGCCGGAGCCGCCGCGGACGTCGAGGGAGACGGCGAGGACGACCCGGTCACGGTCCGATTCGGTGGTCGGATAGGTCTTCGCCAGCTCCTGGGCGAGGGCGGTGATCCGCCGGTCGTCGCCCGCCTTCAGCTCCTCGAAGACCGCGTCCCAGGCCCGCAGCCAGCCGTCGAGACGCAGGGTGCCGCGCACGAAGGTCTCCGGCTTCCAGGTGCCCGGGAGCCCGTACTGCTCGACGAAGGGCACGCTGTCGCGGTTGGGGTAGACCTCGAAGGTTTCGCCGTCGATCAGATGGGGGCGGGTGGCCTCCCAGGGGCGGTCGGCGGTGGTCTCGGTGCCGTCCTCGACATAACGGGCGGGCGAGCGGAGAGCGTTGAGCACGCCCGCGGGTGCCCAGCTGAAGCGGTACTTGAAGTCGTTGGGCACGGCGGGGATGCCGCCGCAGTACGAGGTGAGGCGGTACGACGCGGCCGACTCGGCGCCGATCTCGGCCTCGGCCCGGGCGATCAGACTGTGCGCGAAGAGGTGGTCGATGCCCGGATCGAGCCCGCACTCGGTCAGTACCACCACTCCCGCCGCCTCGGCCGCGGGCACCTGGTCGAGGACCGCGTCCGACACATAGCTGGAGCAGGCGAAGTGGGCGCCGCGCTCGACGCAGACGGCGAGCAGCGGGGCGTGTTCGGGTGCGGGCAGCATGGAGACGACGACGTCTCCGGGGGCGAGCTCGGCGGCGAGCGCCTCCAGGGTGTACGCGCGGGGCTCGGCCCGCCCGGTCAGGCCCAGCGCCTCCAGGCTGCGCGCGGCGCGCTCTTCGGTGCGGTGCCACAGGCGTACGCGGTCGGCGGCGTCGCAGGTCGCGGCGAGACCGCTGCCGGTGGACAGGCCCGCGCCGATCCAGTGGACGGTGCCGCTCGCGGCCGTCACCTCAGACATCACGCGACTCCCCTTCTTCTGTCTTCTCGTCTTCGTCTGCTTCCTCGGCTTCCCTGGCTTCCTCGGCTTCCCCGGCTTCCCCGGCTTCCCCGGCTTCGAGGGCGCGGCACGCCTCGTGGAAGCGGTCCAGGCAGCGCCCCCACGGACCGCCGACCCCGAACTCCAGCAGCTGGGGCAGCAGCGCCGCCGAGAAGTCGACGCTCGCCTCCAGCGGCAGCAGCGACGGCAGATTGTCGATGGCGATCAGGTCGAGGGCGGGCCGCTCGCGGATGCGGCGGGCGGGGTGCGTCCAGTCCGTCGTGGTGTCGTAGATCGGCAGCACGTTCAGGGGGGAGCCGACGTCGCACGTGACGTCGCACAGCGTGCGCAGCCGGCGGCCGGGCTCGTCGAGGTCCCTGTCCGTGAGGAAGGGCGGGATCGGCCGGGTGGTGAGCACGGTGTTGACCATCAACTCGTGTGCCAGCAAAGCCGGTCGGTCCAGCTCACGGGTCTCGGCGAGATCCCAGCACGTGGGCTCGACCCCGGCCACACCCAGCGCCACGCGGGCGCCCCGGCCGCTGCGGCCGAGTGCGCCGATGACGAGGGCCCGCAACTCCCCTTTCTCTGAAGCTAGTTCGGCGTCGAGCTCCTCCTTCGACGTGGGCCGCAAAGGGGCCTTGAGGCTGCCCCGGTGGTGCAGCACCGCCAGGGCGGCGCCCAGGTATCCGGCCCAGTAGCCGAACGCGGCGAGCCTGCGCCCGTCGTCGTGCACCAGGTACTCGATGTCCAGCAGGGCCCCGCCCCCGGCGATGAACCTGTGGAGCAGAGCGGCTGCCCCCGGCTGCCGCTTGTAGGCATGTCCGAAGAAGACATGGCGGTGTGTCAGTGCGGGTGGCCCGACCGGGAGTTCCTTCAGGCCCACGACCACGGCGTCCGGCGGCGCCGACACCCAGGAGCCTGCCTTCGCGACCCGGCACCCGGCGTCCTCGTACGCCTCGATGGGGAAGACCCGCTGGGGCGACTCCTCGACCGTGAGCGTCACGCCGCTGTCGACGAGCCGTCGGGCGTCCGAGGGCACGATCGGGGTACGCCGTTCGGTCGTACGGATCTCGTGGCGCAGCCACAAGTGGAGCTCGGTCATACGAGGTTGACCTCCGGGCGCGGGGCGTCGGCGGTGAAGCGCTCGACGCTCAGGGGGCTGATGTCGACGAAGGGTACGCGGCCCAGGTACAGATCACGGATCACCTCGCCGACGGCCGGCCCCTGGAGGAAGCCGTGGCCCGAGAACCCGGTCGCGTACAGGAAGCGTGAGCACGAACGCGCCTCGCCGATCAGGGCGTTGTGGTCCGGGGTGATCTCGTACAGGCCCGCCCAGCCGCCCGTCCGGCGCAGGTCGAGCAGGGCCGGGGCACGGCGCTCCATCGCCTCGGACAGGCGGGGGATCCAGCGGTCGTGGGTGGTGGTGGCGAAGCCGGGGATCTCGTCGGGGTCGGACATGCCGAGGAGAAGGCCGGGGCCCTCGGCATGGAAGTAGAGGCTGGTGGTGAAGTCGATGGTCATGGGGAGGTCGGGCGGCAAGCCCGGGACGGCTTCGGTGACGGCGATCTGGCGGCGCAGCGGGTTCACCGGCAGGTCCACGCCCACCATCGCGCCGATCGCCCGCGACCAGGCACCGGCCGCACAGACGACCGTGTCGGTGGCGATCCGCCCCTGGTTGGTGACGACCGCGGTGATCTCGTCGCCGCGGGTCTCGATGCCGGTGACCTCGCGATGCCGCAGCAAGGTCGCGCCGTGCCGGCGGGCCCCGGCCGCATAGCCCTGGACGACGGACTCGGGCGTGCAGTGCCCGTCGTCCGGGGAGAAGGCCGCCGCCAGCAGCCCGTCGGTGGTGATCAGCGGGGACAGTCGCCGCGCCTCGGCCGGGTCGATCAGGCGGCTGGGCACCCCGAGCGCGTTCTGCAGCCGTACGCCGCCCTCGAAGGCGGCGACCTCCTCGGGCGTGGAGAGCAGGAACAGATAGCCGACCTGGTGCAGCCCGATGTCCTGGCCCAGCTCCTCACCGAAACGGGCGAACGCCTCCAGACTCCGGGCACCCAGCTGGATGTTCAGCTCGTCGGAGAACTGCGCCCGGACCCCGCCCGCGGCCCGCGAGGTGGAACCGGAGGCGAGTTCGTCGCGCTCGACGAGCACCACGTCCGGCACGCCCGCCCTGGCCAGGTGGTAGGCGATGCTCGTGCCCATCACCCCGCCGCCGATGACGACGACCCGCGCGCCCCCGGTCATCGGCCCGCCTCCTGGGCACGAGCGGCCTCGATCACGGCCCAGGCCGCGGCGGCGTCCTGGATGCCCAGCCCGACGCTGTTGTAGAAGACGATGTCGTCGGGGTGGGTGCGGGCCGGGTGGCGGCCGGTGAGGACGCCGCCGAGCGGGATCAGGTCGGCGCGGGTGAGTACTCCGTCCCGCAGCGCGTCCACGATCGGTCCGGCGTGCTCCGCCGCCGTCTCCGGGTCGTCGACCACGACCGCCGCCGCCCGCCGTACGACCTCCGTGTCGACCTCGCTGCGGGTGGGCTCGAAGGAGCCGACGCTCACGACCGTGCACCCGGGCGCCAGCCACGCGCCCCGTACGACGGGTGTGCTGCTGAGCGTGCAGGCGGCGACCATGGGCAGGCCCGCGACGGCTTCCTCCGCCGTGTCGACGGCCTTGGCCGCGACCCCGAGTTCCGTCGCGAGGCGCCGCGCCGCCCGCGCCCGTCGGGCCGGGTCAGGGCTCCACACCCGTACGGACCTGAGGTCCCGCACCCGGGCGACGGCCCGCGCGTGGGCGAGGGCCTGGGTGCCGGAGCCGAGAAGGCCCAGCTCCGCGCTGTCGGCGGTGGCCAGCGCGTCGAGAGCGACGGCGCTCGCCGCGGCGGTGCGCAGGGTCGTGACCGCCGTACCGTCCATGACGGCGGCGAGTTGCCCGGTCACCGGATCGAGCGCGTTGATCACGGCGTGCACCGTCGGCAGCCCGGCCGCCGTGTTGGCCGGGTTGACGCTGCCGAACTTGGCGACGGCCCCGGTGTCCGCGGACAGCCGGGCGAGGTAGGCGAAGACGACACTGTCGTCGAATCGGCTGGGGTGCATGATCTTGCCGGGGAGCTCGGCGGTGCCGTCACCGAGCGCGGTGAACGCCGCGCGCTGCGAGGCGATCGCCGCATCGGTGTCCAACAGCTCCGTCACCCGGTCCCGGGAGAGGTACAGGACGTCGTCGGTCATTCCTTGTACCTTTCCCCGCGCGCACCTCTCTCACCACAGCCGACGCCTCCGGGTGACGTCCTCGGGCGCGCGCGCTCAGGAGGAGTGCGAGACCACCACGTCCAGGTGCGGCAGGAAGTGGTCGAGGCGCTCCCGCTTGGTGCGCAGATAGGTGATGTTCTGCGGGCACGGCGGTATGAGCAGCGGGACCTGCTCGGTGACCTTGATGCCGTTGCGCTGGAGCGACTCCCGCTTGCGCGGGTTGTTCGAGAGGAGGCGTACGGAGCGGACGCCGAGGTCGTGCAGGATGTCCGCCGCGACCCGGTAGTCACGGGCGTCGACCGGGAGGCCGAGGGCGACGTTCGCCTCGACGGTGTCGAGGCCCTCCGACTGGAGCTTCATCGCCTGCAGCTTGGCGAGCAGGCCGATGCCGCGGCCCTCGTGGCCGCGGAGGTACACCAGGACACCACGGCCCTCCGCGACGATGGCGCGCAGCGCGGCGGCAAGCTGGTCGCCGCACTCGCAGTGGGTGGAGCCGAAGGCGTCCCCGGTGAGGCACTCCGAATGGAGCCGGGTGAGGATGCCCTCCTTCGTGGCGCCTTCCCCGCTCTTGCCGAGGTTGCCGACCTCGCCGTAAACCAGGGCCACTTGCTCCTCTCCGCGATCGTGATCCAGGAAGCCGACCGCCTGGAAGTCGCCGTACACGGTGGGCAAAGGGGCATTGACGACTCGTTCGACACCTGTGAGGCGTGCGGTCCCGGCGAGTACTCCAAAGTTATCTGTCATGATCTGGTTCCTAAGCAGAGTCGAAAGGCCGTGAAACATGAGTGGTTCGGGAACGCGCTCGGCGGTATCCGGTCTGTTGCCGGCGGACACCACGGAGGATGTGCGCGAGCGGGGGGCCGGTGTCGCCCGTGAGGTCGCCGTGCTTCCCGTCGGGAGTTTCGAACAGCACGGTGCCTATCTTCCGTTGGCGACGGACACCCTGGTCGCGTGCGCCGTCGCGGAACGGATCGCTGCCGCTCACCCGGTCCATCTCCTCCCTCCGGTGACGATCTCCTGCTCTCACGAGCACGCGGCCTGGCCGGGTACCGTCAGCATTTCCGCCGTCACGCTGCACGCCGTGGTACGGGACATAGCCGCATCGCTGCGCCATTCCGGCGTCGACACCCTGGTGCTGGTCAACGGGCACGGCGGGAATTACGTGCTGGGCAATGTGGTTCAGGAATCCGTCGGCACCGGTACGCGGATGGCGCTTTTCCCGGCCATGGAGGACTGGGAGGCGGCGCTGGAACGGGCAGGCGTGGAGACCTCGTTGCTCACCGACATGCACGCCGGTGAAATCGAGACCTCCATTCTTCTGCACACGCATCCTGAATTGGTCCGGCCCGGTTACGAGACCTCTGATTTCGTCGCGGACGACCGGCGTCATCTGCTCACCCTCGGAATGGCCGGCTATACCGAGTCCGGCGTCATCGGCCGTCCCTCGAAGGCGTCCGCCGAGAAGGGGAAGGAGCTCCTGGCCGGGCTGACCGAGGCCTTCGGGGCGTACTTCTCCTTGGTGACGGCGAAGACGCTGCCCACCGCCTCCGACGCGACCCCGGTCAAGGGGACTTCCGGAGTGTGAACTTCGGCGGTCTCTGACGCTCGGCATTGATCGTGCCCTCCTGCGTTCTCCTGCCGGGGGCGCCGCAGCGCCGCGAGCCACCGGACGACCAGGACCACGACGCCGGGCAGCGCGGCGGCGAAGCTGAGCACCCCGTAGATCACCGCGACGCTCAGGCCCATGCCGGCGCCCAGCCCGGCGGCGCCGAAGGCCCAGGCCATGACGCCTTCCCTGGGGCCCCAGCCGCCGATGTTCAGCGGCAGGCCCATGGCGAGCAGGGCCAGCAGGGCGAGCGGCAGCAGTACGGTGGCGGAGGCGTGGGATCCGGCGACGCGGGCGGCGAGCAGGAACATCGCCAGATGTCCCGCCAGCACCACGACCGACGAGATGAGCACGCCCGGCCAGTTGCCGCGGGCGAGCAGCGCGCCGCGCGCCTCGGTGAGCGCGGCGCGGACGGCTCCGTAGCGCCGGGACGGGCCGGACGAAGTGCTGCCCCTGCGGACCGCGCCCGCCGTCACGACGACCCCGCACACCGAGACGATGGCCAGGATCAGGGCGAGGTGGCGGGCGTCCGTGAGGACCGGTGACGGCAGGGTGAGCAGGACCACCGCGCCGACGGCCACCAGGACCGCCTGGCCCGCGGTCCGTTCGAGGACCACGGCGCGTACGCCGCGGCCGACGTCCCCGGTGCTCTGGCCGTGTCGTACGGCGCGGTGCACATCGCCGAGGACACCGCCGGGCAGTGCCGCGTTCAGGAACAGCGCGCGGTAGTAGTCCGCGACGGCGCCGCCCAGCGGCAGCCGGATCCGCAGCCCACGTGCCACCAGGCACCAGCGCCAGGCGCTGAACACGGTGGTCAGCAGACCGAGCCCAAGCCCCGCCAGCAGGGTCGGGCCGTCGACCCGCCTCAGCCCGTCCAGGAAGACACCGGTACCGAGCCGCCAGAGCAGCACACCGAGGATGAGGACACCGGCGACGGAACCGATGTGTGTGCGCAGCGCGCCCCCCTTGCGTCGGGCGGGGGTCGCTTCGGCTTCCTGCCGGGCCGGAGTCGGGGTCGGGGCCGGGGACGTCTCGGCGTCGGTGCGAACAGCGGCGGCCGCGTCCCGCCCGCCCTCTCCGGGCGCCGGTATGACAGCAAGCCTGCCGCGGTCGGCTTCCGCGGCGGGGCGTGGACGGAGGAGCTCCGTCACGCCGCGGGCCGACACCACGTTCGCCGTGCCCTCGGCGCGCGGCTCACCCGCCTCGCCACCGGTGCGCGTCACCGTGTCCGCGTCCACGCCGACCGCCTCCGCCGTCCCCGCCCCGGCGCTCACGCCGCACCGCCCGTCGGTCGCGGCAGCGCCAGTAGGTCGCTGTGGTGGACCCGTACGCGCAGCTCACCCGCGGCGCAGGCGGCGAGGCGGGATTGCAGATACGACTCTGCACGGGCGGCCAGCGCGGGCCGCTCCTCGACGGCCGCGCCGACCCAGCCGCGCAGCCACTCCGCCGTGAGGTCGGCCTCGTCGGCGCCGAGCCGCCAGGGGCTCGGATGCACCCGTACCGTCGCGCCGTGCCGGTCGAAGGCCTCGCAGGCCGCCGTGATCGCGTCGGGGCCGAGCAGTTCCCCGCGCCGCTGGTGGGCGTTGAACGCCTCGATGAACTCGGCGTCCAGCGGATCGGCCGGTGTGAACTCGACGCGCCCCACGACGGAGAGCGTGAGCAGGGCCGGCACCCCGGCGCCCACGCAGGCCGCCGCGAGCCGGTCGATCTCCTCGCGGGTCAGCACGTCGAGAAGGGCGGACGCCGTCACCAGTGACGCCCCGGTCAGCGCGTCCGCGGTCAGCCGGCCGATGTCACCGCGCTGGGTGGTGACCGTGACCCGGCTGCCGTCGGCGCCCGCGTGCGGTGCGCCCACGGTCGCGAAGTGCAGCAGATACGGGTCCCGGTCGTGCAGGATCCAGTGCTGGGCGCCGTCCAGCCGGGGGGCGAGCCACCGGCCCATGGAGCCGGTGCCGCAGCCGAGGTCGTGGATCACCAGGTCGCCGCCGCGGCCCGGCCGGTTCGCCAGCCGGATGCGCAGCGGGTCGAGCAGTTCGGGTGCCCGTGCGGCGGCGTCCGCCGGCTCCCGCAGCTGGAGCCACTGGGGGGCGTAGCGGGGCACGTCGTCGTCGGGCGCGCTCGCGCGCTGCCCCGGAACCCCGGACACACCACCCTGCACGCCCACCTCCGACACGCCCTGTTCCGGAACTCCCGACGGAGTCGCAGTCATACTCATGCCGCCCTCCGAGGCTGCTGCGGAAGACGTCCCAGCACACCGGCCAGGCTGCGGGCGGTGGTCGCCCAGCCGTCCAGCGCGGCCCGGCGACTGCGTGCGGCGGCCTTCAGCCGGCGGCGCACATCGGCTTCGCCGAACCAGCCGCGCAGTTCCGCGGCGAGCGCCGCCGGGTTCTCCGGGGGTACGAGGATGCCGGGGACCCCGCCGTCGGGCGCGCGCCCGCCCGCCTCGGGGAGACCGCCGACGTCGGTCGCCAGCACCGGGATCCCGCGCGCGAGTGCCTCGGTGACGGCCATGCCGTACGTCTCGGCGTAGGAGGTGAGGACCATGAGATCGGCCGCCGCGTAGCTCGCGTCGAGTTCCGCGCCCGCCTGCGGTCCGGCGAGGTGCAGCCGGTCGCCGAGCCCGTACTTCCCGATCAGGGCGCGCAGTTGGGCGACGTACGCCGGGTCCTGGGTGAGTCCGCCGACGCAGACGCAGCTCCAGGGCAGGTCGGTGACGGTGGCGAGGGCCTCGATCAGCCGGTGCTGGCCCTTGCGCGGGGTGACCGCGGCGACGCACAGCAGCCGGGAGACACCGTCGGTGCCGGAGGCGAGGGGCGCGATGTCGGCGCCCGGGGCGGCGACATGGACCCGTTCCGGGGCGAGCCCGTGGTGGGCGACCAGCCGGCGGACGGCCCAGTCGCTGGTGGCGACGACGGCGGACACGGCGCGCAGCGTCGCTCGTTCCTTCGCGTCCAGCTCGGCGGCCACGGCGGGCGCGAGCCCGGTCTCGTCGCCGAGCGGCAGGTGCACCAGGACGGCGAGATGCAGCCGTTCGGCCTCGGGGACGACGATCTCGGGGACGCCACAGGCGACCAGCCCGTCGAGGAGGACGACCGCGTCGTCCGGAAACTCACTGAGCGTACGAGCCAGCTCCGCACGGGCGGAAGCCGACGGCCGGGGCCAGCTGCCCGCGACGGCGTGCTTGTGAACCTGCCAGCCGAAGCCGGGCAGGTCGAGGCAGAGCCGCCGGTCGTAGGCGTTGCCGCCGCTGGGCGCGGACGTGTCGTCGACACCGCCCGGCATCACGAAGTGCACGGAGCGCAGGGACATGGGGATGATCTCGGCGTTCTTGAGAGCCGTGTGCTGCACGGGCACGTAGTTCAGGGAAGCCTGGTCGCCGTTCGCGGACGCCGGGCCTGTCTTCGGAGCCGCCGGGCCGGTCTTCGGGGACACCTGACCGGTCTTCGGAGCCGCCGGGCCGGTCTTCGGGGACACCTGACCGGTCTTGGGAGACACCTGACCGGTCTTCGGGGACGCCTGGTCCATGGTCGTGTCGGTCACAGTGCACGCTCGTAACTCGCCCAGGCGATGTGCGACTCGTGCAGGGTGACCGTGATGCCGGCGAGGCCTTGGGCGCCCTCGCCGAGGGCCCCCGCGTGCACGCGCTCGGCGAGGCGGTCGGCGATGACCTTGGCCAGGAACTCCGTCGAGGTGTTGGTGTTCTTGAAGTCCGGTTCGTTGTCGAGGTTGCGGTAGTTCAGCGCGCTCACGACTGCGCCGAGTTCCTGCGTGGCCAGACCGATGTCGACGACGATGTTGTCGTCGTCCAGCTCGGCCCGGCGAAACGTGGCGTCCACCAGGAACGTCGCCCCGTGCAGGCGTTGCGCGGGCCCGAAGACCTCGCCACGGAAGCTGTGGGCGATCATCAGGTGATCGCGGACGGTGATGCTGAACAACGGACGACCCTCCAGGTGCGGCACGTCTGATCCCCTGCCGGGACCATGCCGTGTAGTACGGCTGCCCCGTTCTCCTTGTTCAGCTGCCTGTTCCCCTTTCTTTGCAGTTTTTGGAGGTCAGGCAGGTTGTTCAGTGCTCAAACGCCCTCGTAGACGACGCGATGGCACAGGCCGGGTATCGATCCGGAGGCCAACTTCGGCATCACGTCGGGCAGTTCGTCGAAGCCGCACTCACCGGTGACAAGCGCGTCGAAGGCGGGCTCGGCGAGCAGTTCCAGGGCGAGCGCCAGCCGATCGGCGTACGTCCGGCTGGCGCGCCGCGCCGGTGAAACGGAACCCACCTGGCTGCTGCGCACGACCAGGCGCCGTGAGTGGAAGGCCTCGCCCAGCGGCAGGCTGACGCGCCGGTCGCCGTACCAGCTCATCTCCAGGACGGTGCCCTCCTGGGCGAGGAGCTCCAGCGACCGGGTGAGCCCGGCCTCGGTGGCGCTGGCGTGCACGACGAGGTCGCACTCGCCCGCGGCGTCCGCGGGGAGCGCGAAATCGACGCCCAGAGCGCGGGCGATGTCGGCGCGCGCGGGGTCGGCGTCGACGAGCTGGACGCGTACGCCCGGGAAGCGGGCGAGGAGCGCGGCGATGGAGCAGCCGACCATGCCGCCGCCCACCACGGCGATCCGGTCGCCGACCAGCGGGGCCGCGTCCCACAGGGCGTTCACCGCGGTCTCCACGGTACCGGCGAGCACCGCGCGCGGGGCTGGGACGGAGTCCGGTACGACGGTCACGGCGCTCAGCGGCACGACGTACCGCGTCTGGTGTGGATACAGGCAGAAGACGGTCCGGCCGCGCAGACCCGCCGGGCCTTCCTCCACCTGGCCGACGCTCAAATAGCCATATTTCACCGGTGCGGGGAAATCCCCGTCCTGGAACGGTGCACGCATCGAAGCATGCTGACTTTCCGGAACGCCGCCGCGGAAGACGAGGGTCTCGGTGCCTCGGCTCACCCCCGAGTAGAGCGTGCGCACCAGCACCTCCCCCTCGGCGGGGGCCGGCAGGGCGACCTCGCGTATCTCGGCGTGGCCGGGCGAGCTCAGCCAGAAGGCACGAGCTGTGAGTTCCATGAGCATCCCCCTGAACGATTCAGCAGATCTTCACGTACGGAGCGGTGACAAGCCGCGCACTGTACGCGGCGTTGATCGACTCTGTCATACGGCCGGAGGATGTGCGGTGGCCCTGAACAACACGTACGACGCGAGGCTCTTGGCGCAGGAGACCATGGTGGGAGCGGGTCTGCAGCTCCTGGTGCTGGCTCTGCTGGGCACGGCGATCGGGATGGGGCCCGCGGGCTGGCTGACCGGTCTTGCCTTCGCGCTCGCCACCTGGGCGGTTCTCACCCGTGCCCTGCGTCGCTCGCGGCCCCGTTCCTTCGGACCGGCCAATCGGGTGACGCTCGGCCGGGCCATCCTGGTCGGCGGGGTCACCGCCCTGGTCGCGGACTCCTTCGAGAGCTCGCCCCCGGTCAGCCTGCTCGTCGGTCTCACGGCGGTCGCCCTGATCCTCGACGGGGTGGACGGCAAGGTCGCCCGTCGCACCGGCACCTCGACCGCGCTGGGCGCCCGCTTCGACATGGAGGTGGACGCGTTCCTGATCCTGGTGCTGAGCGTGTACGTCTCGATGTCGCTCGGCCCGTGGGTGCTGCTGATCGGCACCATGCGGTACGCGTTCGTGGCGGCGGCCCGGGTGCTGCCCTGGCTGAACGCGGCGCTGCCGCACAGCATGGCGCGCAAGACCGTGGCGGCCCTTCAGGGGATCGTGCTGCTCGTCGCGGGCGCCGGGATCATGCCCCTGGAGGGCAACGCCGCCGCGGTGCTCCTCGCGCTCGCCTCGCTCATCTGGTCGTTCGGCCGCGACATCACCTGGCTGTACCGCCACCGCCACCCGGTCGAGGAGCGGACGCAGGAGCAGGCGCAGGCGCGGAACCAGCAGGAGCAGCAGGAGCAGCAGGTGCGGGACGGCGTCCGCGAGCTCGTCGAAGCGTGAGGCCGCGACGGCGACGGGCGGAGCAGCACCGAGGGCGGAATCAGTTGATAACGATTCCGCAACCGCACGCTCTACCGCGTCGTAGGGTTCGGATGTGTGAAAGACCGAATCGTCATCAAGGGCGCCCGTCAGCACAACCTGCGTGACATCTCCGTGGAGTTGCCCAGGAATGCGCTCATCGCTTTCACCGGAGTATCGGGCTCGGGAAAATCCAGTCTGGCTTTCGACACGATTTTCACCGAGGGCCGCCGGCGTTACGTCGAATCGCTTTCCGTCTACGCCCGACAGTTTCTCGGCGAGTTGGACAAGCCCGATGTCGATGTGATCGAGGGCCTGTCGCCGGCCATCGCGATCGAACAGAAGACGACCGGACGCAACCCGCGCTCCACGGTCGGCACCCTCACCGAGGTCTACGACCACCTGCGTCTGCTGTACGCCCGCGTCGGGCGCCCGCACTGCCCCGAGTGCGGCGAGCCGGTCGAACGGCAGACTCCCCAGCAGATCGTGGACCGCCTGCTCGCGAAGGGCGACGGGGTGCGCGTCCAGGTGCTGGCTCCGGTGGTTCGCAACCGCAAGGGCGAGCATGCGGACGTGTTCGGGCAGTTGCGGGCCGACGGGTTCAGCCGGGTGCGGGTCGACGGCGAGGTCCATCCGCTCACCGGTCCGCCGCCGCTGGACAGACGCAGGAAGCACTCGATCGACGTGGTCGTGGACCGGCTCGCGGTGAAGGCGAGTGCGCGACAGCGGCTGACCGAGTCCGTCGAGACCGCTCTCGGGCTCGCCGGAGGCGTCGTCCGCGTCGACTTCGTGGATCTGGACGCCTCCGACCCGGAACGTGAGGTGCGGTTCTCGGAGCGGATGGCCTGCTCGCGAGCGCACGACATCGGCCTCGAGGCGCTGGAGCCACGGCTGTTCTCCTTCAACGCGCCGTGGGGTGCCTGCCCCGAGTGCACCGGCCTGGGCTCGCGGATGGAGGCCGACCCCGGACTCGTCGTACCGGACGAGGAGAAGTCGCTGTCCGAGGGCGCCGTCGCGCCGTGGACGAACACCAGCGGCGCCGAGTACTTCACCCGGCTGCTCGAAGCGGTGGCCGCGGCGGCCGGGTTCAGCACCGTCGTCCCCTGGCGTCAACTGCCCGCTGCCGCGAAGAAGGTGGTGCTGCACGGGTTCCGGGAGCAGGTACACCTCACCTATCGGAACCGGTTCGGGCGCGAGCGTTCCCACCTCACCCGGTTCGAGGGCGTCCTCCCCCATGTCACCCGCCGCCACGCGCAGGAGGATGCCTCCCGGGAGCGGTTCGCGGGCTATATGCGCGAGGTGCCCTGCCCGGCCTGCGGCGGCGCCCGGCTGAAGCCGGGCGTGCTCGCCGTCACCGTGGGCGGACGCGCCATCGCCGAGCTGACGGCACTGCCGATCGATCAACTCGCACGATTTTTGCGGGACCTGGAGCTGGCGGGCTGGGAGCGGCGGGTCGCCGACGCCGTCATCGCGGAGATCGGCGAGCGGCTGCGGTTCCTCCTCGACGTCGGCCTGGACTATCTGTCGCTGAACCGGCCGGCCGCCAGTCTGTCCGGCGGCGAGGCGCAGCGGATCCGGCTGGCCACCCAGATCGGCACCGGTCTGGTCGGCGTGCTGTACGTGCTGGACGAACCGAGCATCGGGCTGCACCAGCGGGACAACCGGCGGCTCATCGAGACACTGCTGCGGCTGCGGGACCGTGGCAACACCGTGATTGTCGTCGCGCACGACGAGGAGACCGTGAAGGTCGCCGACTGGGTGGTGGACATCGGGCCGGGCGCGGGCGCGCACGGCGGACACGTGGTGCACTCGGGTACCGTGCGCGAGCTCCTCGGCCATCCGACCTCCCTCACCGGCGCCTATCTGTCAGGCCGACGGCGGATACCGCCGCCCGAGGCACGCAGGCCCCGCACGGAGGGGCGTGCGATCACGGTGCACGACGCCGGCGAGCACAACCTGCGCGAGGTGTCGGTCTCGTTCCCGCTCGGGCAGTTCGTCGCCGTCACGGGTGTGTCCGGCTCGGGCAAGTCGACACTGGTCAACGACATCCTCTACACGGCACTGGCCAGACGCCTCCACGGCGCCCACAAGGTGCCCGGCCGCCACCGCACGCTCACCGGCGTCGAGGAGATCGACAAGGTGGTCCAGGTCGACCAGTCCCCGATCGGCCGCAGCCCCCGCTCGAACCCGGCGACGTACACCGGAGTCTTCGACCACCTGCGGAAGCTGTTCGCGCAGATCCCGGAGGCGAAGGTGCGCGGCTACCAGCCGGGCCGTTTCTCCTTCAACCTCAAGGGCGGCCGCTGCGAGCACTGCTACGGCGACGGGACCATCAAGGTCGAGATGAACTTCCTCCCTGACGTCTACGTGCCGTGTGAGGTGTGTCACGGAGCGCAGTACAACCGGGAGACCCTGGACGTACACTTCAAAGGCAGGTCCATCGCCGACGTACTGGGCATGACCATCGAGGACAGCCTGGATTTCTTCGCGGAACACGCGATCATCTCCCGGCACCTGAGGACACTCCATGACGTGGGTCTGGGCTATGTGAAACTCGGACAGCCCGCCACGACGCTCTCCGGCGGCGAGGCACAACGCGTCAAGCTCGCCTCCGAACTGCAGAAACGCACCAAAGGCAGAACCCTCTACGTCCTCGACGAGCCGACCACCGGCCTGCACGTCGACGACGTCCGCCAACTGCTGGCCGTGCTCCACCGACTCGTCGACCAAGGCAACACGGTCGTCGTCATCGAGCACGACCTCGACGTGATCAAGACCGCCGACTGGATCGTCGACATGGGTCCCGAAGGCGGCCACCGCGGCGGCACCGTGATCGCCGAGGGCACCCCCGAACAGGTGGCGGCCCAGCCTCGGTCCTACACCGGGCAGTTCCTCCGACCGCTTCTGGAGAGGAGTTGAGCGCCATGGAAACGGACACTCAGGCATGGGAGCTGGAGTCGCCCCATCCCGACGCGTACCCGGACGAGGACGCCGACGCGCCCAGCCCCCGGCTCACCTCCGGCGGCGCCACGATCGATCAGGTGCGTGACTACCTCAAGCAGATCTCCCGGGTCTCCCTCCTCGACGCCGAGAAGGAGGTGGAGCTGGCGAAGCGGATCGAGGCGGGCCTGTTCGCCGAGCGGAGGCTGGCGGAGGAGTCGGCCCTCGGCCTGGAATTCCGACGCGAACTGGAGATTCTCGCCGCGGACGGGCACGTGGCGAAATCCCATCTCGTCGAGGCAAACCTGCGCCTGGTCGTCTCCATCGCCAAGCGGTACAGCAGGCGCGGAATGCTTTTCCTGGATCTGATCCAGGAGGGGAACACAGGACTGATCCGCGCGGTGGAGAAATTCGACTACACCAAAGGGTTCAAGTTCTCGACCTATGCGACCTGGTGGATCCGGCAGGCGATTTCACGCGCCCTCGCCGACCAGAGCCGGACCATCCGCATTCCCGTCCACATGGTCGAGGTCATCAACCGCATGGCCAAGGTCCGCCGGGAAATACTCCAGGACACCGGGGCCGAACCCACACCGGAACAACTCGCGGACAAGCTGGACGTCCCCGTCGAGAAGATCACCGAGATAGAGGGCTACAGCAAGCAACCGGTCTCACTCCACACTCCGCTCGGTGAGGACGGCGGCACGGAACTCGGTGACATCCTGGAGGACAGCGAGACCATCTCCCCCGCGGACATGGTCACCTTCCTCCTCCTCAAGGACGCCATCCAGGCCGTCCTCGCGAACATGACCGCACGCGAGGCCGGAATCATCTCCCTGCGCTACGGGCTCATCGACGGGCAGGCCCGGACCCTGGAGGAGATTGGGCAGGTGTACGGGGTGACACGCGAGCGGATCCGCCAGATCGAGTCCAAGACGATGTCCAAACTGCGCCACCCCTCCCGCTCCCAGGCCCTACGCGACTACCTCGACGTCAGCTGATCCCCTACTCCCGAAGCGGGTGTCGCAGGTTCGAATCCTGCCGGGAGCGCAGAGAGACGGGCCGGCTCGGGAGGGCCTCTTCCCAGGCCTGCCCTTCGGCGTTTCAGGCGCATCATCGGCCGGGGCCGCCGCGTCCGTCGCCCCCTGCCTCGGAGCCAGTCGCAAACGCGGGCCAGTCGTCGAAGTGACCGCCGGCGAGTGCGCACGACGGCGTTCGGGAACGTCCGGCCGGGCCGAGGGGCACAGGCCTCGGCCCGGGAGCCTCCGGAGGCTATGTCAGGCGGGTGGGCATCCGAACCAGTTCACCCTGCCGTTGCTGGAGGTATAGCCCATGCATCTGACGGTTCTGTTGTGCAGGGTCTCGGTCCGGACGACCCCTCCGTCCAGAGTGTCCCTCTTGTAATGGGCCTGTACGAGGGTGTCGATCTCGATGGTGTACCAGCGCTGCTTGTTGTTCGGGATGCTGCAGCGGTGGCCGGTCAGGTTACGACTGGGCCCGCTGCTCCACATGTCCTGTTCGGCGCGGTCACAATGCGCGCGGCTCGCGGCGCCGGCGGTGCCGGCGCCGGGGCCCAGCAGGACCGCCGCGCCCATGGTCACCGCCGCGGTAACGCCGAGCAGGCGCTTCAGAGTGAGGTTCATCGATGGTTCCTCCTGCCAGATGTGGTGACGGCTCGGAGTCGCCATGTCACCTTGGTGCGATAGTCGCACTTGTCCTGGTTGTCCGGCCCGGCGGGCGGCGGCGCAATCCCCCGACCCGGTGACGCCGGTGATGCCAATGCAGCAGGCCCCGGTCACATCCCCGACGGCCCCGGAGCGGGACTCGGTCGGCCACTTTCGGCGCTTTCCCCAAGCTCGTCGGCGAGGGTGACCTCGAAGAGGCGTCCGAGCAGGTGCGGGCGGAGGGTCAGCTCCGGCCCCCGGTCGTCCGTCCCTCATCTGCTCCGCACGCCGCAACCCTTTGCCCACTGCGTCACGGAAGCCGCGGTCGGGTCCGCGCCACCGGGACGTGATGTCGTACGTGTGCCTGAGTTGTCCACCGCGTCATGAGCGGACCATGTCCACGATGACGTGCCCTGTTCGACGGTCCGCGCGGAGCACTGCGCGGGCAGCCCCGAGGATCTCCTCGTCCATCTCCAGCCCGGAGGCCAGGATCTGGAGCAGCCGCGTCCGCCACACATCGGGGTCCGTCTCGTACGCGTGCAGCACCCGTAGGCCGTATCCACCCCACACGCCGTCGCCGCCGTCGGACAACCGTCGGCGGACCGCCTCACTCAGCATGGCCTGGAGGTCGTGGACGACTCCTCGTGAGGTGCCGGTGAGTCCGGCCGCCGCCCCCATGGCCAACGCGGTGGCCACCAACTCCGCTTCGGTCACGCGGACCCCCTTCGGTTGTGCGGGTTGTGCGATGTCGTGTCCATCACCATGGCCGGGGGTGCTGCAATTCTGATGAAATTTCGTTGACGTAGGGAAGCGGAGGCTTCGGGGTGGACGACGGATCTCCTCAGCTGCTGCGGTTCGAAGTGCTCGGACCGTTACGGGCATGGCGGGGCGGGACGCCGCTGGAGCTGGGGCCGGTCAAGCGGCAGGCCGTGCTGGCCGCCCTGCTGCTGCGCCAAGGGGCCGTGATGAGTCATGAGCGGCTGCTCGACGCGGTGTGGGGCGAGGAGCCTCCCGCAGGCGGCCACAGAGTGCTGCCCACTCACGTCAACTCGCTGCGCAGGGTGCTCGATCCGGAAGGCACCCCGCCCGCGGAGTCGGTGATCCGCAGCGGCAAGGGCTGGTACCGCTTCGTCGTCGAGGAGGTCAGGCTCGATACGGCGGATCTGGACGAACGGGGCGACGAGGCGCTGCGTACCGTCGCGTCGGGCGACCTGGCCACCGCCGCGGGCCAACTCTCCGCGGCCATCGGGCTGTTCCGGGGCGAGCCGCTGGCCGGGCTGCCGGGACCATTCGCGCGGGAGGAGCGGCAGCGGTTGGAGGAGCGCCGACGGACGTTCCGACTGGAGCGGCTCAAGTGCCTGGTCCTGCTGGGCCGGTTCGGCGATGCCCTCGACGACCTGGGCGGACTGTCAGCGTCTTCGGCGGCTGACCGCTACGACGAGTCGCTGACGGCCTTGCGCATGCGGGCACTGTACGGCCGCGGACGCCAGGCAGAAGCGCTCAAAACCTACGAGGACCTGCGCGTACAACTGCGTGACGAGCTCGGAACCGATCCCGGTGAGGAACTGCGCCGGGTGCACGGAGCGGTACTGCACCAGGACGACGCGTTCCTCCTGCGTCCACCCCCGCCGGTGCTCTCCACACCGCGCGAGAGCGCCGTGCCCGCCGAACTTCCGCACGACACTCCGGGTTTCGCCGGCCGCACCGGCGAACTCGAACGACTCCACTCGCTGCTTGCGCCCGCTCGGGCGCAGGGGAGGGCGAAGACCGTGGTCATCTCCGCCATCGGCGGCGCCGCGGGCATCGGCAAGACCGCGCTGGCCGTGCACTGGGCACACCAGGTCCGCGACCGCTTCCCGGACGGCCAGCTCTACGTCAACCTGCATGGCTTCGATCACGACCGGCAGCCCCTCGAACCCGGCGAGGCCCTTGAACTGGTGCTGCGCAGCCTGGGGCTCGCGGCGTCGGAGATCCCCCCGCACCACGAGGCCCAGGGCCGCGTCTTCCGGACCCTGCTGGCCGACCGGCGCATGCTCGTCCTGCTGGACAACGCGGCCTCCGCCGATCAGGTACGTCCACTGCTGCCGTCCGGCCCGACCTGCTGCGTCCTCGTCACCAGCCGCAACCGACTCGGCGACCTCGTCGCCCACGACGGCGCCCACGCCCTGCCCCTGGATCTCCTCCAGTCGGACGAGGCCCGCGCGCTGCTGAGCCGGGCCCTCGGCGCGGAACGGGTCGACGACGACAAACACGCGGTCGACGAACTGATCCGGCTCTGCGGCAGGCTCCCCCTGGCCCTGCGCGTGGCCGCCGCCAGGCTCGCGGGCGATCCGGCCCTGCGGACGGCCGACCTCGTCGCCGAGATGACCGAGGGCAACAAGCTGGAGGCACTGGAGCCGGACCGTGACGCCAACTCTCCTTTACGTACGGCCCTTTCGGTGTCGTACCGGGTCCTGGCACCGGGTGCACGCCGGCTGTTCCGCCTGCTCGGCCTGTTCCCGGGAGCGGAGTTCACCGCCGAGGTGGCGGCGGCGCTCCTGGATGCGCCGCTGTCGCAGGCTCGCCGTCTGATCGGTGCGCTGACCTCGGCCCACCTGATCGAACCCGCGACGGCGGGGCGTTATCGGTTCCACGATCTCCTTCGTGAGTACGCACAGGAATGTGCGCTGGTGGAGGAGGCGGCGCCGGACCGTGAAGCCGCCCTCGAACGGCTGCTGATCTGGTACCTGAACGCCACCCGAACCACCGCGGGGGTCGGGCTCTTTCCGGAGCTGCCCGGCAGCCTCCGCGCCGGCAGGCACCCGGGCATGCCGTCGGCCACCGCGCCTCGACCATGGCTGGATGCGGAACGGGCGAATCTGCTCGCCGTCATCAACCATGCCGCCCACCACGGCCCCCGCCCCGTCGCCTGGCACCTGACCTCCGCACTGTTCAGCGACTTCTGGATCCATCTGGCACGGAAGACCTGGCAGACCACCGCGCAGACGGCACTGGACGCGGCCGAGACCGAAGGGGACCTGTTCGGTCAGGCAGCGATGCACTCCAGCCTTGCAGCGGCGCGGTGGGACCGGGGGCATGTCCGACAGGCGATGGAACACGCCACACGCGCACTGGACATCAGCCGGGAGCTCGGTTGGGCGACGGGCGAGGCGTCGGGTGTCGGCCTCAGAGGCATGGCGTATTGGAGCATGGCGCGCCTCGACAGTGCGTACGCCGATTTCACCGTCGGCCTGCGCATCTTCCGTGAGACCGGGAATCGCTACTTCGAAGGATTCGGGGTGGTCGGCCTCGGGATGGCCTGTCGGGATCTGGGCCGGCTGCACGAGGCCGCCGATCACCTCGAACGTGCCGTCGGCCTCGAGGCAGAGGTCAGCTGGTGGGACGCCGGCTCGGCCCTGCAGATCCTGGGTGGGGTGTACTGGGAACTCGGCCGTCTCACCGACGGACTCGACCTCCTCGGCCCGGAGGTGGCCTCCGACAAGCGGGCCGGATACCGCGACGGCCACGCGATGATGCTCGACGCCATCGCGAAGATCAATGTCGAACTCGGCCGCCACAACGAAGGGCTGGAGCACGCCGAGCGAGCGTTCGCGCTGGTCGAGGACACGAAACGGTACTGGGTTCAGTCCGGCATCCTCAACACGGTCGCGGCAGCCCGCCGACGGCTGGGACAGCTGGACCGGGCTCTTCAGTCCGGCGAGCAGGCTCTCGCCCTGGCCCGCGCGGCGCGATTCCGGCGAGCCGAGGCGGACAGCCTCATATGCCTCTCCCTCACCTACAAGGAAGCGGGCCGGTACGACGAGGCCCGCACCCACGCCGAACAGGCGCTGGCCCTGGCCCGCGGCCACTCGTTCCGCGTGGTGGAGGGCCAGGCCCTGACAGCCCTGTGCGAGACGGTGGAGGGCGAGGAAGCACACGGCGCGGCCGTCGAGCTCGGCCAGGAGGCCCTCGCCGTACACCGCGAGACCAGCCACCGACTCGGCGAGGCCCGCACCCTCATGGCACTCGCCCGCGCCCACCGGAAGACCGACAGCGCCGCCGCCGAACTGATGAGGCGACAGGCATGGGCCATCTTCTCGGACATCGGCGTGCCCGAGACGGAGTACGCGGATCTCGACCGGTGACATCTCCTCAGCCGAGCCCGCTCGGTCCCTGGGGCGCCCCAGGGACCGAAGAGGCCGCCGGCGCGTCTTGCACGTCTCGTCCCGGACGTGAGCGGACGCACGCTCGCTACTTCAAGACGACCCCATCGCCTGCGGCATTCACCGAAGCCACCTTGTCGCTCCCCGCATACGACCAACGCCAGTATCCAGCGGCGTTCGCTGTCGTCGTCGTACTCAGGTAGCCCGCCGCGTTCGTGCGGACCGTCTTGATCGTCGTGTATGTGGTGCTGCCCGACTTTTTGAACTGCAGCTTCACCGACTGTCCCGCGTAGCCGGTGAACGCGGTGGCCGCGTCGGTCGTCGCGCGGGTCAGGCGGCCGTCGACCGTCAGTTTGGCGCCCTTGGCCACCGGTTCCGGGCCGGCGTTGACCGTCAGTTTCGATGTCTTCAGCAGGGTGACGCCGTCTCCCGTCGAAGTCGCGGCGGCGGACGTGCTGTTCGATGAGCGGAGGCACTGCGGGTCACCGGAGCCTGCCGAGTGCCGCTGGGGAATGGCAGTACGAGGACCGCATCGAGACGAGGAGAGCCCTCCTGCGCGGGGAACCCCACACGGTCTCGATACGGCGGTGCTCGGCACTGCGTGGGGAGCGGCTGACGATCTGATCTGGGACGCGGAGTACCACCGACTGCGCCCTCCGGGGCCGGGGGGCGGCGCGGCCGTGGTGCGGGAGAGGTCCTTTCTCGTGATCGGCGATGGCGAGGCGTACGCGGTGGGGCGCACCGGCCTGGCCCTGGGCGAGTCGGGATCCTGGACGGTCGACGATGGATACCGGCCCGTCGGCGCAGGCACGTACGGGTTGGACAGGGGGCGGGACGGCGGCCTTCTGTGGATCAGCGGTACGAGCACACGCCGTCGGGACGCCGCCGGCTGGCAGACCGTCGGCGTCGTGCTGAAGGCGGGACTGACCTTTCATTCGTGCGGCTGTGGGGGTCCGGGGTTCCGGCCTCGCACACCTGCGGAAGTGCGCGCCAGACGGATCGCCGCGATGCGACTGGGCGTACCTCTTCGGGAGGCATTGCAGCGCACTGAGGTCGATTGAGCGGAGCCGGTATCCAGCCCCCTGCGCGTGTCTACGTACCGGCCGTCGATTGTCTCCGCTCTACGAACGGGCGGTGAACTGCCTGCGGATTACCACGAGAGCGATCCCTCCAGACGCCATCACGAGTGCGCCCACCGCGGGCCACTGGCCACCTGTGTGAACCCCGAAAGCTGCCGAGGAGGCACCGGGGGTGCCGAGAGCGAGCGTGAGGACGATGGGCATGGCGTGAAGCTGCACACTCAGGAGTCGAGTCCCTCGGCCGGGCGGCAGCCGTGCGGACGCCCGGTTGGCTGCTGATTTCGGCACCGTTCAGGGCGAGGGGACGAAGCCGACTGACCAGTCGAGGTGAAAGGGAACGCCTGCGGCTGCTGGGGCCCAACCTTGTTGGAGGGCGAGTTCAATGGCGCGTGCAACATCGGAGGGCAGTACGGGCTTGGCCTCGCGTCCGAACCAGTTGCTCGCATGCGGCTGGTTGGTGGTGACCACGAGCGTTGTCCCCGGGACATCAGCATGTTCGACCGCGAACGTGTACGGGGTCCAGGACAGGGCCTGGAAATAGGTCGGCCGTCGGCGAAGCCGCCACCGGTACGCCTTACCGTCGACGACGATGCGTCGCGATCCCTTGCGTCCCAGTGCCATGGCTCCTCCTTGATACAGAGGATGTTAGCGAGTCAGGCGCCGCAACCCGCATCAATGAGCAAGCACCTCAGTGGGTGGAAGAGATGGACGAGGACGCCTTCCGTCGTTTCCACTTCTTCAATCCCCCCGGAGGAGAGGCTGCCGACGGGGATCGGGGAGCCGACGACCGCGTTGGTGTTGGTGTTGATCACGGACGCCGGTGTCAGGTGCTGCCGGGGCCCTCCGGACAAGGGCCCCGGCGGAGTCCTAAGGGGCGGTTCCAACCCCGGGGCGGGGTCAGATCCAGGTGGGCACGTGACCTTCGACATAACGGGCACCGAAGCCACCGTGGGGCAGGATCTCGTCGATCGCGGCGAGTTCGGCCCCGGTCAGAGTGACGTCGGCGGCGCCGGTGTTCTCCTCGATGCGCCTGGGGCTGCGGGTGCCGGGGATGGGAACGACGTGCTCGCCGCGGGTGAGCAGCCAGGCCAGGGCCAGTCGGGAGACGGTGATGCCCTTGGTCGCGGCCAGGTCACTCAGCCGGTCGACGGCCTCGACGTTCTTCTCGAAGTTGCCGGGAGCCCAGCGCGGGTCGGAGTTGCGCATGTCCGTGGCGTCGTACTGGCCTGCGGGCTTGGCGGTTCCGGTGATGAAGCCGCGGCCCAGCGGGGAGTAGGCGACGAAGCCGATGCCGAGTTCGTCGAGGACCGGGAAGAGCTGCTCGACGTCCCGCTCGAACAGGGAGTACTCGGTCTGCAGGACGGAGACCGGCTGCACCGCGTGCGCGCGACGGATGGTCTCCGGTCCGGCCTCGCTCAGGCCGAAGTACTTCACCTTGCCCGCGTCGATGAGTTCCTTGACGGTGCCGGCGACGTCCTCGATGGGCACGTCCGGGTCGACCCGGTGCTGGTAGAGGACGTCGATGTGGTCGGTGCCGAGGTAGCGCAGGCTGTTGTCGGCGACCTTGCGGATGTTGTCAGGGCGGCTGTCGAGGCCGAATCCCTCGGACGGATTGGACAGGTCGAAGCCGAACTTGGTGGCCAGGACCACCTCGTCGCGGAAGTCCTTGACCGCCTTGCCGACCAGGATCTCGTTGGAGCCGGTGCCCCAGCCGTAGAGCTCGGCGGTGTCGAAGAAGGTGACGCCCAGGTCGTGGGCGCGCCGGATGGCGGCGATGCCCTCCTGCTCGTCGCCGGGGCCGTAGGCCATCGTCAGGCCCATCGAGCCGTAGCCGATCGCCGAGACCGCCAGGCCCTGGCTGCCGAGTGTCCGGTGCTGCATGATGCGCTCCTCAGGTCAAACCAAAATGTTTGCTTTGACCGTACGCCCTACGGGCAGCCTTTGCCAAACAAACCTTTTTGGTTGGGTAGTCTTCAGACATGGCCTCTTCGACCAGCGCAGACTCGACCCGTGACCGCATCGTCACCGCGGCCAGGGCCGAGTTCGCCCGGTACGGGATCGCGGGCGCGCGGATCACACGCATCGCCAAGGCCGCGAAGACCAGCTCGGAACGCCTCTACGCGTACTTCCGCAGCAAGGAAGCCCTCTACGGGTTCGTCGCCGAACAGGAGATGGCCGCTGTGGCCGAGGCGACCCGCCTGGACCCCACCGACCTGCCCGAATACGCCGGGCGGGTGCACGACTACTTCCTGCGCCACCCTGACCGCTTCCGGCTCATGAGCTGGGGCCGAATGGAAATCGCGGGCACGACCGCCGACGCGGCCACCCAGGAGACCGTCCGCCGCAAGGTCGAGCAGCTCCGCAAGGCCCAGGAAGCCGGCCACCTGGATCCCGCCTGGGAGCCCGTCGACATCCTCGTCTTCGTCAACCAGATCGCCATGGCCTGGGCCGGCCAGCTCGATCTCGTGGACGCGGCCGCCGACCAGGTCCGCGACCCCTCCCCGGCAGCCCGACGCGCCGCCGTCGTCACCGCCGTCCAGCGCCTCTTCCCCGCCACCGCGGGCAACACCAGCGTCGACACTTCTGGCACCGCCAGGGCATAGCCGCTCCTTGCGCACCACGCGATCATTGGCCCGGGTGTGCCACGGACTGACGCGCAGTGAGTGCGAATCCAGCCGCTGCTTCCGGACCGGACATCGAAGCGGGGCGGCCGGTGGCGTGACCACCGAGAAGTGATCGACGCGATCGCCTTCAAGTTCCAGACCGGAATCCAGTGGGCGCACCTGCCGGAGAAGTACGGCAACTGGTGAGCCGTCAAGTTGCTCCACCGAAACTGGCCGCCCTGCGGCCCGACGAACGCGTGACCGTCCTGTCCAGCAGCGGCGTAGTGCTCCAGGTGAAGCTGCCCCTTGATCGTGGGCACCTGGAGACTGGGATCTGAGGTTCCAGAGGAAGCAGTGTCAGGTGGGAAGCAAGTACACGAATCGGTACTCGGACGTGTACAAGCGGGACGCGATCGAGCTCGTGCGGTCGTCGGGCCGAACGGTGACCGAAGTCGCCCGGGAGCTCGGGATCAGTTCGGAGTCCCTGCGGGGCTGGGTGAAGAAGGCCCGTGCCGCCCAAGAGGCCGAGGCCGGTGCCGGAATGTCGGGGCCGGGCGGCGACACTCGGGACGAGGAGCTGAAGCGGCTGCGGAAGCTGACCGCCGAGCAGGCGAAGACGATCGAGATCTTGAAAAAAGCGACCGCCTTCTTCGCGAAGGAGAGCGACCGGTGAGCAAGATTTGCCGGTTCATCCATGCGGAGAAGGCGAACTACACGGTCACACTGCTGTGCAAGCTGATGAAGACCGCCCGCTCCACGTACTACGCATGGGTGGCCGGAGGGAAAGCCCGCGAAGCAAGGCGGCGGGACGACGAGGCCCTGGCCCACGAAATCACGGTGATCCACCTCGCGTCCCGGCACAACTACGGAGCTGTGCAGCCAGATCCTCGGGCTGAACCGGGTTGCCACCGAGCGTCATCCACCGTGCGGCAGCTTCCAGCTGTTGGTTCGCGTCACTCAAGGCGCCGATAACGTCCGGCTCACGCGCCCAAAAGCCAGAATCGCGCTCGGCGTTGGAGGCCTTTTCGGCTGCCGCTCCCGGAGCCGCGCCCTCGGGGGCGCGCGCAGTCTCATGAGTCACGCCGGGAGCCTATGGGTGGGCGAGCTCAACGCTTTGATGGCCCTGTGCTCGTGGCGCTACGGCCGAGGCTTCTGTGGTCTTCAGGTCCCTGATGGTCACTCACTTTCTTCCGCCCGCCGCTCCTGCTCGGCCTGCCACTTCAGCTGGCTGTCCGCTGTCTTCCACGCCTTCGTCGCGTCAGGTAGTGGTTCGCCACGCAGGTTTGCCCCGAGGCAGGCCAAGGCGGCACGCTCCGCTCACCGCGCGCGGCACGTCCCCGGCCGGGCCTGCGCTCCTGTCTCCGCCCCGCTCCAGCCCGGCCGGCGCCCATGCCGCGCGCTGAGCAACGTACCGCTTGCTGTGAGAGAAGAGGTACGTCGTGGCTGGGGCCACGGCTCTAGCCACCTCCCCGGTCCGGGTCCTGCGTCGAGCAAGACCAGGGGCCACTCGTGCACATTGCGGTCAGGCCCAAAGCCGGAACCCCGGTCCCGGCACCGCCGTGCGGAACATATGCGGGCTACACCCGTTCTGGGCGACTTGCCGTTCTTCAAGCGATATGCGATACGTGGAGAGGACCCCTTCAGCGCTCGCCGAGGAACCCCTGCTGGCCGTCCTGGAAGGGGAGTGCCATGACAGGAGCGCAAGAGGCCGCCGGGCGCGTGATTACCGGACGTTACCGGCTCCTGCGTCGGCTCGGCACCGGCGGCATGGGACGTGTGTGGCTGGCGTACGACCAGGAACTGGCGTGCGAGGTCGCGCTCAAGGAGATCATTCTGCTGCCGGACGTCCCCGAATGCGAGGTGAGCTCCCGGATCGCGAGGGCTCGCGGCGAGGCCCGGCACGCCGCCCGGCTGCGCAACCATCCGCATGTCGTCACCGTGCACGACATCGTGGAACAGGACGGGCTGCCGTGGATCGTCATGGAATACGTCAGCGGCGCCATGGACCTGGAGGCGGTGGTGCGCGAGCGGGGGCCGCTGCCGCCCCGCGACGTCGCCCGGATCGGTCTGGCGGTCCTCGACGCCCTGCTGGAGGGACACCGGCTCGGCGTCCTGCACCGGGACGTCAAACCGGCCAACATTCTGCTGACCCACCCGGGCCCCCAGCCCTCCTATCCGACGGAGGGCGGCGGCCGGGTGATGCTCACCGACTACGGCATCGCGTTGGAGCCGAGCTCCGGGGAGGACCGCCTGACCGCCACACTGGAGCTTCTCGGGACGCCGCGCTTCATGGCCCCGGAGCGGGCCAACAGTCAGCCGCCCACCCCTGCCGCCGACCTGTTCTCGCTCGGGGCCACCCTGTACTACGCCCTCGAGGGGGCCGGTCCCTTCGACCGCGACACCGCCCTCACCACGCTGAGCGCCCTGCTGTTCGAGCCTTGCACCCCGCCGCGCCGAGCGGCGGAGCTGACCCCGGTCCTCGTCGGGCTGCTGGCCAAGGCCCCCGCGGACAGGATGGACGGTGAGGAGGCCGCCCGGCGGCTCGCCTCCATCGCCGACCAGCCCCACCCGTCCCCTTTGCAGCAACCGGCTCCCTCACCGGAGGTGCCGCCGCCCGAGCGGCCCCCCGCCTCGAAGCCGCCGCGCCCCCAGGAATCGGCCCCGCCGACCGAGATCCTGTCGCCGGCCAAGCCGGAAGAACCGACCGGCCCGCCCCTGGAACCGCTGCCGCGCAAAGGGGACGAGGCCCGGCTGCGGCCCCGCCCGCCGCGGCCCAGAAACCGACGGGCCAGGCTCATTGCGGGGGTGGCGCTGGCGGCGCTTGCCGCGGCGGGCGGCGGCATCTACCTGGCACAGTCCCGTTCCTCAGGTCCCACCGTAGCGTCCGTGTCCTCGATCCAGGTCGGCAACCTTCCGGGCGGGGTCGCGGTGTCGCCGAACGGGCGCCGGGCCTACGCGACCAACTACTTCGGCCCGGCTTCGGTGTCGGTGATCGACACCGCCACCAACCACACCGTGGGCAACCCCATTCCCGTCGGCGACAAGCCGCAGGGGGTGGCGGTGTCCCCGGACGGACGCCGGGCCTACACGGCCAACTATGGCTCGGCTTCGGTGTCGGTGATCGACACCGCCACCAACCACACCGTGGGCAACCCCATCGGTGTCGGCAGGGACCCAGTCGGGGTAGTGGTGTCCCCAGATGGACGCTGGGTCTACGTGGCCAACTCCGGCTCGGATTCGGTGTCGGTGATCGACACCGCCACCAACCGCACCGTGGGCAACCCCATCGGTGTCGGCAAGAAGCCGTACGGGGTGGCGGTCTCCCAGGACGGGGGCCGGGCCTACGCGGCCAATGCCGGCTCGGATTCGGTGTCGGTGATCGACACCGCCACCAACCACACCG